>NZ_LT629762.1:3305000-3527500 GCF_900105155.1 Pseudomonas prosekii | reverse complement strand
GCTCGGACTCGACCAACAGTTCTTCTGCACCACGTTTGATCAGCGCTAGCTGCTCTTCAACCGACTTCATAACAGACCCGCAAGGCTCGAATTCAAAGGGAACCAACCATACAAGATCACGGGTCAAATACAAAGTTTGGCCGGCGCAATGACGCCAATCCGCCGGCAGAGTGTCCGCGGACTTGCTTCAGGGATGATTTGGTTATATTTTATACAGTTATTTCATCTTCATCATGTCATTCATCTTTTCCAATTCATCTTTTCAAAGTCAAAAATTACCTATGACCACAAAACCGTCTAAAGCGCCGCCGCTTTACCCGAAGACCCACCTGCTCGCCGCAAGTGGTATCGCCGCCCTTCTTAGCCTGGCTCTTCTGGTATTCCCTTCCAGTGATGTTGAAGCCAAAAAGACAACGCTCAGTCTTGAACTGGAAAGTCCTGCTGAACAACTGACACAAGACCAAGACGCCGCTGAAGCCGTCCAAGCCACAAATGAGCCGGAAGCTTCACCTTTCGCGCAGATCGAAGAAAGCGCCGAAGACCCTACCGCCACGGCTCAAGCCGCCCCCGCGCCAGTGGTCGAGCCGCCGAAAGCGCCCAACCACAAAGAAGTGATTGTCGGCAAAGGTGACACCCTGTCCACGCTGTTCGAAAAAGTCGGCCTGCCAGCCGCTTTCGTCCATGAAGTATTGGCCAGCGACAAGCAGGCCAAACAGTTCAGCCAGCTCAAGCGCGGCCAGAAACTCGAATTCGAACTGAGCCCGGAAGGCCAGTTGACCAGCCTGCACAGCAAGGTCAGCGACCTCGAAACCATCACCCTGTCGAAGAATGACAAGGGTTATGCGTTCAACCGCATCACTGCCAAACCGACCGTGCGCTCTGCTTATGTACATGGCGTGATCAACAGTTCGCTGTCGCAATCGGCTGCACGCGCCGGCCTGTCGCACAGCCTGACCATGGACATGGCCAGCGTGTTTGGCTACGACGTCGACTTCGCTCAGGATATTCGCCAGGGTGACGAGTTCGACGTGATCTACGAACAGAAAGTCGTCAACGGCAAGGCCGTCGGCAATGGCCCGATCCTCTCCGCGCGCTTCACCAACCGCGGCAAGACCTACACCGCCGTGCGTTACACCAACAAACAAGGCAACAGCGCCTACTACACCGCTGACGGCAACAGCATGCGCAAGGCGTTCATCCGCACGCCGGTAGACTTCGCGCGCATCAGCTCGAAGTTCTCCATGGGCCGCAAACACCCGATCCTGAACAAGATCCGCGCGCACAAAGGCGTCGATTACGCGGCGCCGCGCGGTACGCCAATCAAGGCAACCGGTGACGGCAAAGTGTTATTGGCGGGCCGTCGCGGCGGTTATGGCAACACCATCATCATTCAGCACGGCAACACCTACCGCACGCTGTACGGTCACATGCAAGGCTTCGCCAAAAACGTGAAGACTGGCGGCTCCGTCAAGCAGGGTCAGGTGATTGGTTATATCGGCACCACTGGCCTGTCGACCGGCCCGCACTTGCACTACGAGTTCCAGGTCAATGGCGTCCACGTCGACCCATTGGGCCAGAAGCTGCCGATGGCTGATCCGATTGCCAAAGGCGAGCGCTCACGTTTCCTCGCGCAAAGTCAGCCATTGATGGCGCGGATGGACCAAGAGAAGGCCACCATGCTGGCCTCGAGCAAACGCTAAGCCATGGCGTTCTATATAGGTGTGATGTCCGGGACCAGCCTTGATGGCCTGGACATTGCGCTGATCGAGCAGACCTCGGCGATCAAGCTGATCGCCACGCACTACATCCCCATGCCTGACACCCTGCGCGCCGAGCTGCTCGGCTTGTGCGCCAGCGGCCCGGACGAGATTGCCCGCTCCGCCATCGCCCAGCAGAACTGGGTGACACTGGCAGCGCAAGGCATTCACGCCCTCCTCGACCAACAACACCTGAAACCTGCAGACATTCGCGCGATTGGCAGCCACGGCCAGACCATTCGCCACGAACCGGCGCGCGGTTTTACCGTGCAAATCGGCAATCCCGCGCTGCTCACCGAGCTGACCGGCATTACCGTTGTCAGTGATTTCCGCAGCCGCGACGTCGCTGCCGGCGGCCAGGGCGCGCCGCTGGTGCCAGCCTTCCACGAAGCGTTGTTTGAACAGCAGCCGGGCAATCGTGCGGTATTGAACGTGGGCGGTTTCAGCAATCTGAGCTTGATCGAACCGGGCAAAGCGGTCGCCGGTTTTGACTGCGGTCCGGGTAATGTCTTGCTCGATGCCTGGATTTACCAGCAACGCGGCGACAACTTTGATCGCGACGGTCAATGGGCGGCCAGCGGCAAGATTGAGCCGACATTGCTGAGCGAATTGTTGAGCGATCCCTTCTTCGTAACCAAAGGCCCGAAGAGCACCGGCCGCGAAGTGTTCAACCTGGCGTGGCTGATGCAGCACCTGTCGCACTTGCCGACCTTCGCTGCCGAAGACGTGCAGGCAACGCTGCTCGAACTGACCGCCCTGACGATCATCGAGTCACTGCAAAGCGCTCAATCAAACACCCGAGAATTGCTGGTCTGTGGTGGCGGCGCGCACAACGCTGCGCTGATGGCGCGTTTGGCGAGCCTGTTGCCGAACGCCAAGGTCAGCAGCACTGCCGCGTACGGCGTTGATCCGGACTGGGTCGAAGCGATGGCGTTCGCGTGGCTGGCGCATTGCTGCCTCGAAGGCATCGCCGCCAACCGCCCGAGCGTCACCGGCGCGCGCGGCTTGCGCATCCTTGGCGCGATCTATCCCGCGTAGCTCTTCATAAAGGATCCTGGTCATAAAGAATCCTGGCCATCGCTAATCCCGGACAGCAAAACGCCGCAGAGCTTTTAAGCCATGCGGCGTTTTTTGTTGCGGTAACGCGGATCAGATCGAGAACGACGAACCGCAACCACAGGTGGTGCTGGCGTTCGGATTCTTGATCACGAACCGCGAACCTTCCAGACCTTCCTGGTAATCCACCTCGGCACCTGCCAGGTATTGGAAGCTCATCGGGTCAACGACCAGACTGACACCTTCGCGCTCGACGATGGTGTCGTCATCGGCCACTTCTTCATCGAAGGTGAAGCCGTACTGAAAACCTGAACAACCACCGCCCGTAACAAATACGCGCAGCTTCAAGCGATCATTCCCCTCTTCATCGACCAGGCTCTTCACCTTGTGCGCGGCACCGTGGGTGAATTGCAAAGCCGTGGGGGTGAAGGATTCGACGCTCATGTTAACTATCTCCCGGCGTTACGCCGCCATAATGCGTGATGACGCGCATTATCCGCTTCTCCTAGAAAATTGGTCAACTATTGTTACGGTATATCAATCGATCTAATTGTCAGACCAAAATGCAAGAAGGCCCGAATCACGCGCCTTCTTGTGTAGCGCGATAAAGCCTTAAGGCAACATACCCGCGTGGGACAGACCAAAACGCTCATCGAGGCCGAACAGGATGTTCATGTTCTGCACCGCTTGGCCCGACGCGCCTTTGACCAGGTTATCGATCACCGACAACACCACCACCAGGTCGCCATCCTGCGGACGGTGCACGGCGATTCGGCAGACATTCGCGCCGCGTACGCTGCGGGTTTCCGGGTGACTGCCGGCCGGCATGACATCGACGAACGGTTCGTTGGCATAACGCTTTTCAAACAGCGCCTGCAGATCCACCGAACGATCAACCACAGTGGCGTAAAGCGTCGAGTGGATGCCACGAATCATCGGCGTCAGGTGCGGAACGAACGTCAGGCCAACATCCTTGCCCGAAGCGCGACGCAGACCCTGGCGAATTTCCGGCAGGTGACGGTGACCTTTCACCGCGTAGGCCTTCATGCTTTCCGAGGTCTCGGCGTACAAAGAACCCACCGCCGCGCCACGACCGGCACCGCTGACGCCGGATTTGCAGTCAGCGATCAGGCGCGAAGTGTCGGCCAGACCTGCTTCAAGCAACGGCAGGAAACCCAATTGCGTGGCGGTCGGGTAGCAACCCGGCACGGCGATCAGGCGCGCTTGCTTGATCTGCTCGCGATTGACTTCCGGCAGACCGTAAACCGCCTCTTCCAGCAACTGCGGCGCACCGTGCGGCTGGCCGTACCACTTGGCCCACTCATCGGCGTCATCCAGACGAAAGTCCGCCGACAGGTCGATGACCTTGGTGCCCGCCGCCAGCAACTCACCGGCCAAAGCGTGCGCCACACCGTGCGGCGTGGCGAAGAACACCACATCGCAGGCGCCCAGGGTTTTGGTGTCCGGAACGCTGAACGCCAGGCCGTCGTAATGACCGCGCAGGTTTGGGTACAGATCAGCCACGGCCAGACCGGCCTCGGATCGGGAAGTGATGACCACCACTTCTGCTTGCGGATGCTGCGCCAACAGACGCAGCAGTTCGACACCGGTGTAACCCGTGCCGCCGACGATACCGACCTTGACCATAAACCTGCCCTCAACGAACCACTGGAAAGCCGTCGATAATAGGGGCCGCGCGGCCCTGCGACAACCGTCAAGGTGACGCGCGGCGGCACAAGCCTCTACTATCCCCGCTACCGTGAACCTGGGAATAACTAAAAAATGCTCTATCTATGGATCAAAGCGCTTCACATCATCAGCATGGTCTGCTGGTTTGCCGGCCTGTTTTACCTGCCGCGCCTGTTCGTCTACCACGCGCAAAGTGAAGACACCGTCAGCAAGGAACGCTTCAGCCTCATGGAGCGCAAGTTGTACCGCGGCATCATGGGCCCGGCGATGATGGCCACGCTGATCTTTGGCGGCGCTCTCATCTACCTCAACCCGAGCATCTTCAGCAGCGGTGCGTGGATTCACGCCAAGTTGACCCTGGTGGTCCTTCTTATCGGCTACCACCACATGTGCGGCGCGCAGGTAAAACGTTTTGCCCGTGGCGAAAACACCCGCAGCCATGTCTTTTATCGCTGGTTCAATGAGGTGCCGGTTCTGATATTGCTGGCTATCGTAATTTTGGTCGTGGTCAAGCCGTTCTAAACTCAATCAGCCGCAATTAACCGGGGTACTTCCAATGTCGCTGCCCGCTCTGCTCGAACAACGTTTGCGTTTGCCCGTGGTGGTCGCGCCGATGTTCCTGATTTCCAATCCGCAGTTGGTGCTGGCCTGCTGCCGTAATGGCGTGGTCGGCAGCTTCCCTGCGTTGAACCAACGCGAAAGCAGTGGCTTCAAGGCCTGGCTGGAAGAGATCGAAGCCGGGTTGGCGACCTTGGAAAACCCGGCGCCTTACGCGGTGAACCTGATCGTCCACAACAGTAATCCGCGCCTGCAAGCGGATCTGCAGATCTGTATCGAACACAAAGTGCCGATCGTCATCACCAGCCTCGGCGCCGTGAAAGAACTGGTGGACGCGGTGCACAGTTATGGCGGCCTGGTGTTTCACGACGTAACGACCCGCCGTCATGCCGAGAAAGCTGCCGAGGCCGGCGTCGATGGGCTGATCGCCGTGGCTGCCGGGGCTGGTGGTCACGCCGGGACCTGGAGCCCGTTCTCGCTGATCGCCGAGATTCGCCAGTTCTTCGACAAAACGTTACTGCTGGCCGGCTGTCTGAACCATGGCCACGAAGTGCTTGCGGCACAATTGCTCGGCGCGGATTTGGCCTACTTCGGAACGCGATTTATCGGCACCACCGAAAGTCATGCACCTGACGCCTACAAGCAGATGTTGCTGACATCCAATGCGGCAGACATCGTCCATACTCCTGCGGTGTCGGGGGTTCCGGCGAGTTTCATGCGCCAGAGCCTGGAAGCGGCCGGTTTTGATATGGCAGCGCTGCAAGGCAAGGGTGAAGTGAATTTCGGCTCCAAATTGAAACCGTTGAGCGACGAAGCCAAAGCCTGGAAGACCGTGTGGTCAGCCGGCCAAGGTGTTGGTGACATCCATGATTTGCCGAGCGTCGACGAATTGGTCGCACGCCTCGACGCGGAGTATCGCCAGGCGCTGGAACGCGCTGCTCAGCTGCCGCAACGCTGGCCACGCTAGCGGTAAAACTTGGCCAGCCACTCGCGGCTGGCCGTACACTGCTCGACCGTCACACCCCACTTTCCAAAATTGCGTGACAAGGATGCCCCGGACATGAGCGACAACCGTTACAAGATCGTCTTTGACGGCACCCTGCTGCCGGGCGTTGACCTCAGCACAGCCAAACTCAACCTCGCCGACCTGTTCAAAAGTGAAGTCGCGGCCATCGAACGACTGTTCACTGGGCGCACAGTTGCGCTCAAACGCGACTTGTCACAACTCGACGCACAAACTTACCTGCAGGCACTGAGAAAAACCGGGATCGACGCGCGCATCGAAGCCGAACCAGCGATCGAGCTGAACCTGGCCGATGTTCCTGAACATGCGCCGGTCAGTCTGCACAAGGCGCCGGCCGACCCGGAATCGCCTTATGCGCCACCACGGGCTACCGTCGGTGAGGCCGTGCCGGCATTCGCCACACTACGCCCCTTCAGCTTTACCGGCCGCATCGGTCGTGTACGTTTCCTCGCATGGACGATGGCGCTGACCCTGGTAACGCTGGGCATCGGTTCGGTTCTGGCGATTTTCGGCATCGCGCTGATTGGCGCGGACTCGACTGCCGGGCTGATTCTCGGTGGGCTGCTGCTGTTTATCCTGCTGCTGGTGCTGGCGGTCATCAGCATTCAGTTCAGCGTTCAGCGCTTGCACGACATTGGCTGGTCGGGCTGGTTGTGGCTGATCAACCTCGTGCCGTTCGTGGGCAGCTTCTTCCCGTTCGTGATCATGGTGGTTCCCGGCAACACCACGGCCAACCAGTACGGCCCGCCGCCGCCGCCGAACAGCACAGTGGTCAAGGTTCTGGCCTGGTTGTGGCTGGCATTTATCGCGCTGATCTTCGTTGGCGCACTGGCCGGCGGCATCACGGCGCTGCAGCAAGAGTACGAAACGGCTGCCGAAACCAGCTACGACAGCAGCACGGTGATTACCGATGACGTCGAAGTCGAGTCTGCCGACGAGGCTGAAGAGGCACCAAATTCGGCCGACGACGCAGCGGATGCAGCCGAAGAAGCCCAGCCCCCTGTAGACTCTGCGCAAGAATGAACAGCGCTCCCCGCCCGTGACACCTGCGTCGCGGGCGCGGAGCTGTTGCGATGGAGAACTGCATGACCCGTTACGCTCTGATCACTGGCGCTTCCAGCGGCATCGGCCTGGCGATGGCCGAAGCGCTGGCCCGGCGCGGCCGCAGCCTGATTCTGGTGGCCCGACAACGTGATCAGCTGGAAAGTATTGCGATTGAACTGACTCAGCGTTTTGGCGTGGAAGTGTTGTTCCGCGCCTGCGACCTCGGCGAACCGTTACGGCTCTCCGGGTTTTTGCTGGAACTGGAAGAAGGTGATCGGCAGATTGATCTGCTGGTCAACTGCGCCGGCATCGGCACCTGCGGACCGTTTCTGGCGCAGGACTGGATGACCGAGCAGGACCTGATCGAAGTCAACATCCTCGCGCTCACGCGCCTGTGCCACGCGATTGGCAACAGCATGGCGTTGCAGGGCGGCGGGCAGATTCTGAATGTCGCCTCAGTGGCGGCCTTCCAGCCCGGCCCGTGGATGAGCACCTACTACGCGAGCAAGGCTTACGTGTTGCATTTTTCCGAAGGCTTGCGCGTCGAGCTGAAGAAATGCGCGGTCAAGGTTTCGGTGTTGTGCCCAGGCCCGACGCGTACGGCGTTTTTTCGCACGGCGCAACTGGACACGGCCAAGGTCAACAACAGTCGAGCGCTGATGAGCCCGGAAGAAGTGGCGCTGTATACCGTTCGCGCACTGGAAAAGAACCGCGCGATCATTATTCCGGGCCGGCGTAATCGCTGGATCACCTGCCTGCCGCGCTTCGGCTCACGGTGGCTGACCCGGACCATCGCCGGCATGGTCAACAAGTCCCATTGCCCGCGCTGAAGCTCAAACAGGTAAAAGGCTGGGCTCCGGTCTACCCCATGGTTACACTCGGGCCAGCCCAAACAACGGAGAAAACAGCTGTGGATACTCTGTTCACCAAGATCATCAACCGGGAAATCCCGGCCAAGATCATCTACGAGGACGACCAGGTTCTGGCCTTCCACGACATCGCCCCACAGGCCCCGGTGCATTTTCTGGTCATCCCGAAAAAACCGGTGCGCACCCTCAATGACCTGACCGAAGACGACAAGGCGCTGGCTGGGCACATCCTGTTCACTGCCCAACGCCTGGCGCTGGAACTGGGCTGCGAAGAAGGCTTCCGCGTGGTCATGAATTGCAATGAACTTGGTGGGCAGACGGTCTATCACATTCATATGCACGTGCTGGGACAGCGCCAGATGACCTGGCCACCGGGCTGATTCACCGCCCTGCCCCTGTAGGAGCAAGGCTTGCCCGCGAAGAACGATCACGCGGTCGATCCAAATGACCGCATGAGGCCATTCGCGGGCAAGCCTCGCTCCTACAGGTTCGTGGTGATTGCCACAAATGACCCAGCGCAATCCTTACCCGGCCGATTCAGTTAAACTGGCCGCCGAGATTCCACCGGAGATCAGCATGACTACCCAGCGTCACTACTCGCCAATTGATCGTCTTCTGCTGCAAGCCGATGCCGCGATGCGCACTTTGCTGCCCTTCAGTGGCCAGCCCTATCGCCCGTCGCCCGCCATCGTGCAGCCCGAAGTGCAAATGAGCGACGAAGACACCCGGCACGTTGCCGGCCTGATGCGCATCAACCATACCGGCGAAGTCTGCGCCCAGGCGCTGTATCAGGGCCAGGCCCTGACCGCCAAGCTGCCGCAAGTGCGCGCCGCCATGGAACATGCCGCTGAAGAAGAAATCGATCATCTGGTGTGGTGCGAACAACGCATTCACCAGTTGGGCAGCCATACCAGCATTCTCAATCCACTGTTTTATGGCATGTCGTTCGGCATCGGCGCCGTTGCCGGGTTGATCAGCGATAAAGTCAGCCTTGGATTTGTCGCGGCGACCGAGCATCAAGTGTGTAAGCACTTGAATGAACACCTGGAGCAACTGCCGGCCGAGGATGAAAAGTCCCGGGCGATTCTCGAGCAGATGCGCATCGATGAAGAACACCACGCGGAAAGCGCGTTGGATGCCGGTGGTTTTCGCTTCCCGGCACCGGTGAAGTTCGGGATGAGCTTGTTGGCCAAGGTGATGACCAAGAGCACCTACCGGATCTGACCGCCGGGCTTTGCTCCCACAAGCCATAAAAAAGGCGACTGCCGTGAGGTAGTCGCCTTTTTTTGTGCTCGAAAATCTTAAGTCGGCATATTGCGCGCGTAGAAGATTTCCAGCATTTCGTGTTTCACACGGTCGGTCACCTGGGCGCGTTGCTCGGATGACAGGCTGTTGGTCGCGTCGCCGAACAGGTAATCGTCCAGTTCGAAGTTCTTCAACAGCATTTTGGTGTGGAACAGGTTTTCCTGGTAAACGTTCACGTCAGTCATCTGGTAACTGTCGCGGGTGTCTTCGGAAAGGTAGTTCTGGATCGAGTTGATCTCGTGATCGATGAAGTGCTTTTTGCCTTCAACGTCACGGGTGAAACCGCGCACGCGGTAATCCACGGTCACGATGTCCGAATCGAACTGGTGAATCAGGAAGTTGAGCGCTTTAAGCGGTGAAATGACGCCGCAGGTCGACACGTCAATGTCCACACGGAATGTTGCAATACCGTCCACCGGATGGATTTCCGGATAGGTGTGCACCGTGATGTGGCTCTTGTCGAGGTGGGCCAGGATAATTTCCGGCAGCGGGCCCGGAGACTCTTCGATCTGGCTGTCGGTCGGCGTGACCGGCTCTTCAGAGATCAGAATCGTGACGCTGGCGCCCTGTGGATCATAGTCCTGACTGGCAATGTTCAGGATGTTGGCACCAATGATATCGACAACTTCCGTGAGGATCTGCGTCAGGCGTTTCGCGTTGTACTCTTCATTGATGTACTCGACGTAAGCCTGCTGGTCTTGCGGAGTTTCCGCGTAGCAGATGTCATAGATGTTGAAGCTCAAGGTCTTTGTCAGGTTATTGAACCCGTGGAGCTTGAGTTTGCTTTTCACCGTTAAAAACTCTCTATGTATTGCGGCCCGGCCGCGTGATCAAGCATGCCCGTCAGATGCGAACAACGCACCTGCGTAGGACGGTTAACACCTCTTCGCGATGGCGATTTTGGTTGTCTGTTCGGGCGCGGGACCTGTCGGGGTGACGGGCCACGACCCTGAAAAAAGTGGCGCATTATGCAGACGTCAGCTGGGGATCGCCAGAGTCTGCACTGCTTTTATGATAGTTGAATGTCGATTCAACCCAGTTCGATGATTTCGTAGTCGTGCGTAATGGCCACGCCAGCCGCGCCGAGCATGATCGAGGCCGAGCAATATTTCTCGGCGGAGAGTTCAATGGCCCGTTTGACCTGAGCTTCTTTCAAGCCACGGCCCTTGACCACGAAGTGCATGTGAATCTTGGTGAACACCTTCGGGTCTTCGCTCGCGCGCTCGGCTTCGAGGAAGGCTTCGCAGCTCTCGACCGCCTGACGGGATTTCTTGAGAATGCTGACCACATCGAAATTGCTGCAACCGCCGACACCCAGCAGGAGCATTTCCATCGGGCGTACACCCAGATTGCGGCCGCCGGCGTCGGGCGGGCCATCCATGACTACCACGTGACCACTGCCGGATTCGCCGAGGAACATGGCTTCGCCAGCCCATTGGATGCGTGCCTTCATCGCCAAGACTCCACTGTATAAAAAAGGGTCGCCAGCTTAGCACAGGGCCCCGCCCGCACAGCGCTCGCGCGTCCTCGGACCGATGTGCCGAGCTTGTAGGCAAATTCTCGAATCATGAGCGAATGTGTCTGTTAAGCTGGCGCCAATTCACTGGCGCATAGCCAGCTATCAAGCGAATGAAAAAATCGCAGGCTTCGCCCGCTCCCACAAAAACACTAAAACACCGTGCAGTCTTTTCGGGATACAACCATGGTTGCTATTACCCCCACACCCAAAATCAAGAACCTCGACAAACTGTTGATGCATTGCCAGCGCCGTCGTTACGCGGCCAAGAGCAACATCATCTGCGCTGGCGACCGCTCTGAAAGCCTGTTCTTCATCATCAAGGGCTCGGTCACCATCCTGATCGAGGACGACGACGGGCGCGAGATGATCATCTCGTACCTGAACGCCGGGGACTTTTTCGGTGAGTTGGGTTTGTTCGAACAGGCTGGCCTGGAACAGCAACGCAGCGCTTGGGTGCGCGCCAAGGTTGAATGCGAAGTTGCGGAAATCAGCTACGCCAAGTTTCGCGAACTGTCCCTGATAGATCCGGACATTCTTTACGTGCTTAGCGGACAAATCGCACAACGCCTGCGCAACACCACGCGCAAGGTCGGCGACCTGGCTTTCTTTGATGTCACCGGACGTGTCGCCCGTTGCCTGCTGGAGCTGTGCAAGCAACCGGACGCCATGACTCACCCGGACGGCATGCAGATCAAAGTCACGCGTCAGGAAATCGGACGGATTGTCGGGTGTTCACGCGAGATGGTCGGTCGCGTCCTCAAGGATCTTGAGGAACGCAACCTGGTGGATGTCAAAGGCAAGACCATGGTGGTCTTCGGCACGCGTTAAGCGCTGAACATCTGCGCCAGCAACTGGCGATACAACGCGTCGAGACGCTCCAGCGCATCCGGCGCGGCGAACTTCTCATGCAGCGCAATGTGGCTTTCGGCGCGCACTCGCTGCTCGAGGCCGCAGGCTTGATTGAAGCGATTGACCGCCGCCACCATCGAGTCCCGTTCGTTATCCAGCAACAAAGCTCCGTGCACCAGACCGACCGGCCGCGTTCCGCCCTTGCTCTGGCGCCAGCGCTGAGCGGTGCCGACCATCTTGCGCCGATCAAGATTGACGTTGAATCGGCCATCACAGAATGCGCCTTCGATTTCGCCCAGCGACGCGACGCCGCCCAACTCATCCAGCAGCTGACAAATCGGATCGCAGAGTCGGCGGTAAGCGGTTTCGATGCGATTCTGGTCGCCTTCGCTGCGCGGCGCCGCGTAGACCAGGGCGATGTTGACGGTGGCGGCCGATTGCGGAACGGGTTCACCACCGGTTTCGCGCAGTAGCACTGGCCAACCGGCGGCGGCTGATACTTCACACGCAGATTCGAACAGCGGCAAACGGCTCAAGCGACGCGGCATAACCAGTGCGCGGTCGCTGGGTTGCCAGAACAGCAGAGCAAAATCCGAGTCGCCGGCGCACACCGAAGCGAGCAGATCCTGTTCGGCTTGCAGGCCGGCTTCGATGGTCAGCGAGGTAATCAGGGTCATAAGGTATTCCGTCGGACGTTAAGTCTAGGGTGCGTCTTATGCCGTCATCGCGAGCAAGCTCGCTCCCACACTGGATCGCATGTTCAACGAAGATCCCCTGTAAGAGCGAGCTTGCTCGCGATGCTTTTATCAGTCGAGCGTCGAACCACTCACCACACTGCCGCGTTCCGGGAAGAACAAACGCTGCAGTTCGGTGCCCGGGCTTTCGGCGCGCATGAACGCTTCGCCGACCAGGAACGCGTACACGTCGCTGATTTCCATCAGCTCGACATCGGCGCGGTTGAAAATCCCGCTCTCGGTAATCACCAAACGGTCACGCGGAATGCGCGGCAACAGGTCGAGGGTGGTTTCGAGGTTGACATCGAAGGTGTGCAGGTTGCGGTTGTTCACGCCCACCAACGGCGTGTCGAGGGTTTTCAACGCGCGCTCCAGTTCGTCGCCATCGTGCACTTCCACCAACACATCGAGGCCGACACTTTTCGCCACGGCGGCCAGCTCGGCCATTTTCACGTCGTCGAGTGCGGAGACGATCAACAGCACGCAATCAGCGCCGAGCGCACGGGACTCGATGATCTGGTACGGATCGATCATGAAGTCCTTGCGGATCACCGGCAGTTTGCACGCCGCGCGGGCCTGTTGCAGGTAGGCGTCGGCGCCCTGGAAGTAATCGATATCGGTGAGCACCGAGAGGCACGTCGCGCCGCCCTTCTCGTAGCTCTTGGCGAGGTCGGCGGGCACGAAGTTCTCGCGGATCACCCCTTTGCTCGGCGAGGCTTTCTTGATTTCGGCAATCACCGCCGGCTGCTTGAGCTTGGCTTGAGCGATCAGCGCCTGGGCGAAACCACGCGGGGCATCGGCAGCCCTGGCCAGGTTCTCCAACTCGGCCAGGCTGACACGGGCGCTACGCTCGGCAACTTCCTGGACCTTGCGGGCCAGAATGTTTTCCAGAACCGTCGGTACACTCATCCCTCATTCTCCACTCGAAATACCGCGGTAAACGCACCCAGCTCCTCGAGTTTCTCCCGAGCGAGGCCGGTGTGCAGCGCGTCGTGCGCCAGGGCAACGCCCTCTTTCAAACTGCTTGCGTGGTCCGCGGCATACAGCGCGGCACCGGCATTGAGCACAATCATCTCGGCGGCTTTCTGGCCGTTCTCGGTCTTGCGTTTGCCCAAGGCATCGCGGATCAATTCCAGTGAAGCGGCCGGGCTTTCGACCGACAGACCGTGCAGGCTCTGGCTCTTCATGCCGAGGTCTTCCGGTTCGACCCAATATTCGGTGATCTGGTCGTTCTTCAACTCAGCGACAAAGGTCGGTGCGGCGAGGCTGAATTCGTCGAGGCCATCCTTCGAATGCACCACCAACACATGTTTGCTGCCCATGCGCTGCAAGACTTCGGCCAATGGCCGGCACAGCGCCGGGTTGAACACGCCGACCACCTGATGTTTCACGCCGGCCGGATTCGTAAGCGGGCCGAGCATGTTGAACAGGGTGCGCAGGCCCAAGTCCTTGCGCGGACCGGCGGCGTACTTCATCGCGCTGTGGTGAGTCTGGGCAAACATGAAACCGATGCCGACGTTATCGATGCAACGCGCGACCTGCACCGGCGTCAGGTTCAGGTAGATCCCGGCGGCTTCGAGCAAATCGGCACTGCCACTTTTGCCCGAAACCGCACGGTTACCGTGCTTGGCCACCGTGCAACCGGCTGCCGCGACGACGAAGGAAGAAGCGGTCGACACGTTGAAAATGTTCGCACCGTCACCGCCGGTGCCGACCACATCGACGACGCCGTCGAGGGTCTTGAGTTCGACTTTGTCCGCCAGCTCACGCATGACCGACACCGCGCCGACGATCTCGTCGATGCTTTCGCTCTTCATGCGCATGGCCATCATGAACGCGCCAACCTGCGCGTCGGTGCATTGCCCGGTCATGATTTCGCGCATCACGTCGCGCATTTCATCGGTGCTGAGGTCGAGGTGATCGACGATACGGCTCAGGGCTGTCTTGATGTTCATGAAAAGTCCTTAGCGCGTGCCGCCGGTTTGTTTGAGGAAGTTTGCGAACAGCTCGTGGCCCTGCTCGGTGAGGATTGATTCCGGGTGAAATTGCACACCTTCGATGTTCAGCGTCTTGTGGCGCAGGCCCATGATCTCGTCGACCGAACCGTCTTCGAGTTGGGTCCAGGCAGTCAGTTCGAGGCAATCGGGCAGAGTGTCGTGCTTGACGATCAGAGAGTGGTAGCGGGTAACCGTCAGCGGATGATTCAAGCCTGCGAATACACCCTTGTCCTCATGGAATACCGGACTAGTCTTACCGTGCATGACCTGACGGGCGCGGACCACGTCGCCGCCAAAGGCTTGGCCGATCGACTGGTGACCGAGGCACACGCCGAGGATCGGCAGTTTGCCGGCGAAGTGCTTGATCGCTTCGATGGAGATGCCGGCTTCGGTCGGCGTGCAAGGACCGGGGGAAACGACGATGCGCTCAGGGTTGAGGGCTTCGATTTCGGCAATGGTGAGTTCATCGTTGCGCACGACTTTGACCTGGGAGCCCAGCTCACCGAGGTATTGCACAACGTTGTAAGTAAAAGAGTCGTAGTTATCGATCATCAGCAACATGGCGAAGAACCTCTTGAATTCACTGACTTTTAAGACAGCCTTCGAATGATTGCCCGCAGCGCGCTGCGCTTTGTCTGGTGCTGGAGTGCGCCAGCCAAGCGGCAATTCAAACAGTTAAAGAAGGCGAAGCGGTACAGGTCCGGCGAGGCCGGCAAAAGAATTCAGGCGCGCCAACGCCAGCGGGCGTGTGCCTTGATGACTTGATCCAGGAGTTTGCTGATGATCAACACGGGAAAGGTCTCATTCATACGTCTCGGCACAGTAACTTAGCTGGGCAGAGCGTGCAATATGGCACACGCCAAGGGTGGCGAAACAAATCAGCGCTGCACGACAGATGGCAAAAGGCCGGAAGTTTTTGGTACTGTCGTTTCGTTCACTACAACAATAAATAAACGGACTTGCACATGATCAAACAGACGTTGTTTGTACCGCTCGCCAGTTGCCTGCTCGCCATGGCTTGCGCCCAAGCGTATGCGGCGCCCTCCCCTTATTCGAACTTTGTGGTGTTCGGCGACAGCCTGAACGACGCCGGGACGTTTGCCGACACCGGCGGCCCTGCCGGCTCGACCCAGCGTTACACCAACCGCATTGGCCCGGTGTATCTGGATGGCAGCGGTGAAGTGCGCTCGCTCAATTCCACGCAAATTCTCGGCGGCAAACTGGGTTTCTCGGCGGATCAGACCGCCTCGTCATCCTCCGCAGTACGCGCCAACCAAGGCCTGGCCGATGGCAACAACTGGGCGGTCGGCGGTTATCGCACCGACCAGATTCTCGATTCGATCACCAGCACCTCCGCCACCGGCGAACGCACGCGCGCCGGTTACCTGCCGTCGAACAACTTCCGCGCCGACCCGAACGCGTTGTATTACCTGTCGGGCGGCGGCAACGATTTCCTTCAGGGCCGGGTCACCAGTCTGCCGCAGGCCAGCGCCGCTGCGGATCGTCTGGTCAGCAGCGTGCAAACCCTGCAACAGGCCGGCGCGCGTTACATCATGGTCTGGCTGCTGCCGGACATCGGGTTCACCCCGGCCTTCAATGGTTCGCCGCTGCAATCGTTCACCTCGCAGCTCAGCAACCAGTTCAACACTGAACTGGTCAGCCAGTTGCAAAGCGTCAACGCCAACATCATTCCGCTGAACATTCCGGTGCTGCTCAAAGAGACGTTCGCCAATCCCGGCCAGTTCGGTTTGGCCACTGACCAGAACCTCAGCGCGACCTGCTTCAGCGGCAGCGGTTGCCTGGCCAACCCGCAATATGGCATCAACGGCCTGACGCCGGATCCGACCAAGCTGATTTACAACGACGCAGTCCACCCGACCGAAGCCGGGCAGCGGCTGATCGCCGATTACGCCTATTCGCTGCTGGCGGCGCCATGGGAAGCGACGCTGCTGCCGGAAATGGCCCAAGGCACTTTGCGCTCGCATCAGGATGCGCTGCGCAACCAGTGGCTGGCTGATTGGGAAAACTGGCAAGGCGTTGGCCAATGGCGGGCGATTGTTGCCGGCGGTGGCCAGCATCAGGATTTCGACAGCCAACGCAGCGGCGCCAGTGCTGACGGCAATGGTTACAACCTCAACATCGGTGGCAGTTACCGTCTCAACGACGCTTGGCGCGTAGGTCTGGCGGCGGGTTTCTACAATCAGAAACTTGAGGCCGGCGACCACGATTCCGACTACAAGCTCAACACCTACCTGGGCACCGCGTTTGCGCAATATCAGCAGAATCGCTGGTGGGGTGACGCGGCGTTGACCGCCGGGCATCTGGACTACGACAGCCTCAAGCGCAAATTCCAGTTGGGCGTGAATGAGCGCGCGGAGAAAGGTGATACCGACGGTTATGTGGTCGCCATCAGCGGTCGCGTCGGTTACGACATCGCGCCACTGGCGAGCAGCCCGTGGCACTTGTCGCCGTTCGTGAGCGCGGATTTCGCCAAGGTTGAAGTCGATGGATATTCGGAGAACGGCGCCAACTCGACGGCGCTGACTTTCGATGATCAGTCACGCATTTCCCGGCGTCTGGGCGTGGGCATCCAAGGCAAATACCAGATCACTGCGCAAACCCAGGTGTTCGGCGAACTGGCCCACGAGCGTGAGTACAACGACGACGCGCAAGACGTAACGATGAACCTCAACAGCCTGCCGAACAATCGCTACACGTTGGCCGGTTACACCCCGCAGTCCAATTTGAACCGGTTGAATCTGGGCGTGAGCCATAACCTGACCAAGGATTTGGCGTTGCGGGCGAGTTATGACATTCGCAAGGACGATGACTTTACTCAGCAAGGCGTCAATGTTGGGGTAAGTCTGGATTTCTGATCCGGTAAACAGCCGCCCATAAAAAACGCGGCGCCCTCACAGGCGCCGCGTTTTTTTATGGCTGATCAACACACATGTTGTGGCGAGGTAGCCTGTCGTGGCGAGGGGGCTTGCCCCCGTTCGGCTACGCAGCAGTCCAATCCAGACGACTAGATAAATCTGGAAGAATGCTGGGGGCCGCTTCGCGACCCGACGGGGGCAAGCCCCCTCGCCACAAAAGCTCACTCCCACAAGGGATTTGTGTTTACTCAGGTGTCCGGGGTTTGCTCAGCCAGCGCTACAGCACGGAACATCGCGCGGCGTTTGTTCAGGGTTTCTTCCCATTCCAGCGCCGGCACCGAGTCGGCGACGATGCCGCCACCGGCCTGCACGTGCAGTTCGCCGTCCTTGATCACCGCCGTGCGGATCGCAATCGCGGTGTCCATGTTGCCGTTCCACGCGAAATAACCCACCGCCCCGCCATACACGCCACGCTTGACCGGCTCCAGCTCGTCGATGATTTCCATCGCGCGAATCTTCGGCGCGCCGGACAACGTGCCCGCCGGCAGAATCGCCCGCAGCGCGTCCATCGCCGTCAGCCCGGCCTTCAATTGCCCGGTGACGTTGGAAACAATGTGCATCACGTTGGAATAACGCTCGATGACCATCTTCTCGGTGAGCTTCACCGAACCGATCTCCGACACGCGACCGGTGTCGTTACGACCAAGGTCGATCAGCATCAAGTGCTCGGCGATTTCCTTGTCGTCGGACAGCAAGTCCTTTTCCAGCGCGACATCCGCCTCTTCGTTGGCCCCGCGTGGGCGGGTGCCGGCAATCGGGCGCACGGTGATCAGGTTGTCTTCGACCCGCACCAGCACTTCCGGCGAACTGCCGACGACGTGGAAGTCACCGAAGTTGAAGAAGTACATATAAGGCGTCGGGTTGAAGCAACGCAGCGCGCGGTACAGATCAATCGGCGCAGCCTTGAAGTCGATCGACATGCGCTGCGACGGCACAACCTGCATGCAGTCGCCGGCCAGAATGTATTCCTTGATGGTGTCGACGGCTTTTTCGTAATCGTCCTGGGTGAAACTCGAGCGGAACACCGGATCAGCCGACTGTTGTTTGCTGAAGTCCAGACCGCGACGCGGAGTGATCGGCTGGCGCAGTTTCTCCAGCAGTTCCTCCAGGCGTGCCTGACCCTGTTCGAAAGCATCGGCTTGCGCAGGATCAGCCAGAACGATCGCGTGCATCTTGCCGGCCAGGTTGTCGAACACCACGACTGCGTCAGAAACCATCAGCAGAATGTCCGGCACGCCCAGCGGGTCCGGGTTCGGGCACTTGCCCAGACGCTTCTCCACATAACGCACGCAGTCATAACCGAAGTAACCCACCAGACCGCCATTGAAGCGCGGCAGGCCGGGGATGGTCGGCACGTTGTAACGGGCTTTGAATTCTTCGACGAAGGCCAGCGGATCTTCGGCTTCGAGGCTTTCGATCTCGACGCCGTCGTGGGTCACGCTGATCTGATGATCGTGGACCCGCAACACCGTGCGGCACGGCAGGCCGATGATCGAATAACGGCCCCACTTTTCGCCGCCCTGCACCGATTCCAGCAGATAGGAATTCGGCTCGTCGGCCAGTTTCAGGTAGATCGACAGCGGTGTGTCGAAGTCGGCCAGGGTTTCGCAGGCCATCGGGATACGGTTATAGCCGGCAGCGGCCAAACGCAGGAATTCTTCGCGGATCATGGGGTAGCCTCGTGGCTTGAGGGTCTAACGGTCAGGTATGCAAACGCGCCGGGATACCGGCCAGGAACAAGTCAGGCGCGCCAACGCCAGCGGGCCAGGGCCTTGATGACTTTCATCCAGAGTTTGCGAGTGACCACCACGATGGCGTTTCCAGAAGGGGGTTGATCGGCGTCGGGCAACGTTATCCCAGCCGCCAGATCCAGGCAACCGGGAATTAGCTTGCGCAGATCGTCGATCACCAGCGCCGGCGACTCTTCGGCAATCGGCCGGCCGTGGTTGTAGCCGTAGCTCAGCGCCACGCACTTGACCCCCGCCGCTTTCGCCGCCAGCACATCGCTGCGCGAATCGCCGACAAACAACGATTTCGACGCGGGGATGTTGGCCATTTTCATCACGAAGAACAGCGCGGCCGGGTCAGGTTTTTTCTGCGGCAGGGTGTCGCCGCCGATGATCCATTTGAAGTAACGACCGATCTTCATCTGGTCCAGCAACGGCGCGACAAAGCGTTCCGGTTTGTTGGTGATCAGCGCCATCTCGACGCCTTGCTTGTGCAGCCATTTCAGGGTGTCGCGCACGCCGGGATAGACCACGGTCAGCTCATGGCTTTCGCTATAAGCCTGCATGAAAATCTCCAGCGCGCCCTCCGCCTCGCCATCATCGACCGCCGAATGCTCGATGCCACCGGCCAGCGCCCGGCGCACCAACACCGGCGCGCCGTTGCCGACCCATTGGCGCACCGACTCGAGACCGGCCGGTTCGCGGCCGAGTTTGAGCAGCATGTTATCCACGGCAACCGCGAGGTCGGGGACCGAATCGATCAGCGTGCCATCCAGATCGAACATCACCAGTCGCGGCAGACGCCCCGGGAACAGCTGCTCAAAGCCACTCATGGACGAGCCAGCGCCAGTTCGGAACGCATCTTCTCGATCACTTCCTGATAGTTCGGCGCATTGAAGATCGCCGAGCCGGCGACAAAGGTGTCGGCGCCCGCAGCGGCGATTTCACGGATGTTGTTGACGTTGACACCGCCGTCGATTTCCAGGCGAATGTCGCGGCCCGAAGCATCGATCAGCGCCCGCGCCTGACGCAGTTTGTCGAGGGTGCCGGGGATGAATTTCTGGCCACCGAAGCCTGGGTTGACGCTCATCAGCAAGATCATGTCGACCTTGTCCATGACGTATTCGAGCACGCTCAGCGGGGTCGCCGGGTTGAACACCAGGCCAGCCTTGCAGCCGCCCTCGCGGATCAGTTGCAGCGAGCGATCGACGTGTTGCGTGGCTTCCGGGTGGAAGGTGATGTAGGTCGCGCCGGCCTCGATGAAGTCACCGACGATGCGATCCACCGGGCTGACCATCAAGTGCGCGTCGATCGGCGCGGTCACGCCGTACTTGCGCAATGCCGCGCAGACCATCGGGCCGATGGTCAGGTTGGGCACGTAGTGGTTGTCCATGACGTCGAAGTGCACGAAGTCGGCGCCAGCGGCCAGGACGTTGTCCACTTCTTCGCCGAGGCGGGCGAAGTCGGCGGAGAGAATCGAAGGAGCAATTACGAAGGGCTGCATGACGCACCTTTTTTGAGCAGAATCACGATGGCGCGCATTGTATACCTCATGCTTTGACGCGCGCACCGTGGCCGCGATGATTGACCCGATCTAGTAGGCCGCTCGGTAAATCTTCTCGATATCGACGGCGCTCAGCTTGCGCGGATTGTTGCGCATCAGGCGCTCGATGCCTGCGGCTTCAACGGCCATGGCCGGGATCGCGTCTTCGGGCACGCCGAAGCTGCGCAAGCCTTGGGGGATTTCCACCGCCGTGCACAGCGCCGTCATCGCTTCCACGGCTAGGTCTGCGGCATCGGTTGCGCTCAGGTGCGCCGTCTTGACGCCCATGGCTTCGGCAATATCTTGCATGCGCTCGACGCAGGCGAGTTTGTTCCAGGTCATGACATACGGCAGCAGCAGAGCATTGCTGACGCCGTGCGCAATGTTGTAGCGCCCGCCCAGCGGATAGGCCAGCGCATGCACCGCGCCGACCCCGGCATTGCCGAACGCCATGCCGGCCATCAGGCTGGCGGTGGCCATGTCTTCACGCGCTTGCAGGTTGTTCGGGTTGGCGTAGGCCTTGGGCAGCGCCTGGGTGATCAACTTGATCGCGCCAATCGCCAAGGCATCGGTAATCGCCGAGGCATTCAGCGACAAATATGATTCGACGGCATGCACCAACGCATCGACGCCACTGGCGGCGGTGACACTGCGCGGGCAGGTCAGGGTCATTTGCGGGCTGACCAGCGCCACGTCCGGTAATAGATAGTCGCTGACGATGCCTTTCTTCAACTGCGCGACTTTGTCGGAGAGGATCGCCACGTTGGTGACTTCGGAACCGGTGCCGGCGGTGGTCGGGATGGCGATCAGCGGCGGGCCTTTGCGCGGCACTTGATCGACGCCGAACAGATCTTCCAGCGCACCGTGGTAACCGGCATACGCCGCAACACTTTTGGCGATGTCGATCGCACTGCCGCCGCCGAGGCCGATCAAGCCGTCATGCCCGCCCTCGCGGTAGACGCGCATGCAGTCTTCGACGATGGCGATTTCCGGGTCGGGCAATACGCGGTCGAAGATTTCGTAAGGGCGATCACCCAATTGCGCCAGCGCCAGTTCGACCGTGCCGGACTTGACCAGCGCGGCGTCGGTGACGATCAGCGGGTTATCGATGTCGAGACGTGTCAGCTCGGCCGCCAGTTGCTCGATGGCAGCCGCGCCGGTGATCAGTTTGTGGGCGATTTTGAAAGAGGAAAGACTCATCTGCGCAGCCTCTTATCGTTGGGGAAGCTGCGCACAATAGTAGCTGGGGATTGGGGTTTGTCGTTTATTCACGGCGCGAATGATTGAGGTGCAATTAAAACTGTAGGAGCGAGGCTTGCCCGCGAAGGCGTCAGCACATCAAACATCTATGTTGACTGACACGCCGTCTTCGCGGGCAAGCCTCGCTCCTACAGGTTCCGGCGAGTTTTCGATCGTTCCCACATTTTTCAGACCTGCGCGGTGCGCAGTTTTTCGCTGCGCCCGCGCAGCCATTCCAGGGTCAGCAGCAGGATCACCGAGAAGGCGATCAACAACGTCGCCGCCGCCGCAATGGTCGGGCTGAGGTTTTCGCGGATGCCGCTGAACATCTGCCGAGGCAAGGTGGCCTGCTCCGGCCCGGCGAGGAACAGCGTCACCACCACCTCATCGAACGAGGTCGCGAAGGCAAACAACGCCCCGGAGATCACCCCCGGCGCGATCAACGGCAAGGTCACCCGACGAAACGCCGTCAGCGGCGAAGCCCCGAGGCTAGCCGCCGCGCGCACCAGGTTATGGTTGAACCCCTGCAACGTCGCCGACACCGTAATGATCACAAACGGCACGCCCAACACCGCGTGCACCACGATCAGCGAGAAGAAGCTGTTGCCCAAGCCCAGCGGCGCAAAAAACAGATAACTCGCCACACCAATGATCACCACCGGCACCACCATCGGCGAAATCACCAGCGCCATCACTAGCGCCTTGCCGGGGAAGTCGCCACGCGTCAGGCCAATCGCCGCCAGCGTGCCGAAAATCATCGCCAGCACCGTTGCCGCCGGGGCGACGATGATGCTGTTCTTCAGCGCGCGCATCCATTCCGCCGAGGCGAAAAAGTCGTGATACCACTGCAGCGAAAAGCCTTGCAGCGGATACACGAGGAAACTCCCCGAGTTGAACGACAGCGGAATAATCACCAGCACCGGCAGAATCAGGAACAGCAGGATCAAGCCGCAGAGAATCCGCAAACTGTAGAACCACACCCGCTCAATGGGCGACATATAAGGACTCAGCATTTCGTTCTCCCCTTAGCTCAGGCGCAGGCGACTGGCGCCCACCAGCCAGCTGTAAATCAGATAAAGCACCACGGTCGCCAACAGCAGCAGGCCGCCGAGCGCAGTGGCCATGCCCCAGTTGATGCTGGTGTTGGTGTAGAACGCGACGAAGTAGCTGACCATCTGATCGTTCGGGCTGCCGAGCAATGCCGGGGTGATGTAGTAGCCGATCGCGAGGATGAACACCAACAGGCAACCGGCGCCGACACCGGCGTAAGTCTGCGGGAAATACACCCGCCAGAAACTCGCGAACGGGTGGCAGCCGAGGGAAATGGCGGCGCGCATGTAGGTTGGCGAGATGCCTTTCATCACGCTGTAGATCGGCAGAATCATGAACGGCAGCAGGATGTGCACCATCGAGATGTAGACGCCAGTGCGGTTGAACACCAGTTCCAGCGGTTTATCGATGATGCCCATGGCCATCAAACCGCTGTTGATCAATCCGCCAGATTGCAGCAAGACGATCCACGCGGCGACGCGGACCAGAATCGAGGTCCAGAACGGCAGCAGCACCAGAATCATCAGCAGGTTGCTTTGCCGCGACGGCAGGTTCGCCAGCAGATAGGCCAGCGGGTAGGCCAGCACCAGGCAGATCACGGTGATCACCAGGCCCATCCAGAAGGTGCGGGCGAAGATGTCGAGGTAGATCGCTTGATCGGGCGTCGCCGGGGCCACTTCGCCGAGGTCGTCGATGCGGTGATCGACCGCCGCCAGCAAGTAGTACGGGGTGATGCTGCTGGTGTTGCGGCGCACGGCTTGCCAATACGCCGGATCGCCCCAGCGTTCGTCGAGTGCTTCCAGCGCTTCTTTATAAGAGGCCGGTTCGCTGGCGAACGGCAAGGCGCGGGCGGTTTTGGTCAGCAGGCTGCGGTAGCCGGCCAGTTCCATGTTCAAGCGCTTGGACAGGTCGCCCAAGGTCTGGTTTTTTCGTGCTTCGGCGAGGTCTTCGCTGGCGGCTTTGTAGACCGGTTCGGCGGGCAAGCCGCGACCGTCCCAACCGGCAATGGCGCTGACGGTGCGCGGCATGCCGCCGACCACTTCAGGGTTGCCGACACTTTTGTAGAGCAGCGCCGCAATCGGCACCAGGAACACCAGCAACAGAAACAGCACCAGCGGCGCAATCAAGGCCTGAGCCTTCCAGCGATTGATCCGCTCGGCGTGCCTGAGCCGCTGCTTCAAGGTGGGGTCAGTGCCCGCGGTCACGGGAACGGCGATAGCCATGGCGTACTCCGAAAATCTTTGATCGTTGCAGAGGGTGCCCCCCAATAAAGCAGGTCACCTCTGTTCTTGTTAGCGACACATCGCCCCTGTAGGAGCATGGCTTGCCCGCGAAAGCGTCGGCACATTCAACATTAAATGTCGACTGACACACCGTCATCGCGGGCAAGCCTTGCTCCTACAGGAGTGGATAAGCCCACAGAGTGGGCTTATTTAGCAGCCCAGGAATTGAAGCGCTGCTCCAGTTGCTCGCCGTTGTCAGCCCAGAAGCTGACGTCGATCTGCACCTGGTTGGCGATGTTTTCCGGGGTGGTCGGCATGTCTTTCAGCACGTCTTTGTTCAGCAACGGGACGGCTTGGGTGTTGGCCGGGCCGTAAGCGATGTTTTCCGAATAGGTCTTCTGCTGCTGCGGCGCCACCGAGAACGCGATGAATTTCTTCGCCGCTTCGGCACGGGTTTTATCCAGGCCTTTTGGAATCGCCCACGCGTCAAAGTCGTAGATCCCGCCGTTCCACACCACTTTCAAATTGCTTTCTTTCTGTACCGCCGCGATCCGGCCGTTGTACGCCGAGCTCATGACCACGTCGCCGGAAGCGAGGTATTGCGGCGGTTGTGCGCCGGCCTCCCACCATTGAATGCTTGGCTTGAGTTCATCGAGTTTCTTGAACGCGCGGTCCTGGCCATCCTTGCCGGCCAGCACTTTGTAGACGTCTTTCGGCGCGACGCCGTCGGCCATCAAGGCGAATTCCAGGGTGTACTTGGCGCCCTTGCGCAAGCCGCGCTTGCCCGGGAAGGTCTTGGTGTCCCAGAAATCCACCCAGCTGGTCGGTGCGGTTTTCAGTTTGTCGGCGTTGTAGGCCAGCACCGTCGACCACACGAAGAAACCGACGCCGCACGGCTGGATCGCGCCTTTGACGTAGTCGTCGGCCTTGCCGAACAGCGCCGGGTCGAGTTGCTCGAACATGTCTTCGTCGCAACCGCGCGACAGCTCTGGCGATTCAACTTCTACCAAGTCCCACGACACGCTTTTGGTGTCGACCATGGCTTTGACCTTGGCCATCTCGCCGTTGTACTCGCCAGCGACGATCTTGCCGTTGCCCGCCGCTTCCCACGGCGCATAGAAGGCTTTGACCTGCGCAGCCTTGTTCGCCCCGCCAAAGGACACCACGGTCAGGTCCGGGCCCGCCGCCATCGCGTGTGCCGCACCGATCATGCCCATTACCAGGGCTGTGAATTTCAGGGATTTCAACATTTATATTGTTCTCCACGTGCAGGGTTGGTGTAGCAGGGGGCGATCAATGCGCCTCTAGAAGTGGGTCGAGCGCGCGAACGTGTTCGACTTGCCAGCCAAGCGGTACCACGTCGCCGACCGCGAGCGATGGATCGAGCTCGGCAATCGGTTGTTTCACAAAAAAATCGGTCTTGCCGCAGACTTCCAGGCGCACCCGCACGTGGTCGCCCAGGTAGATGAATTCCGCCACCCGCCCTGAGAAGCGGTTGACGCACGATTCGCTGGAGCCATTGAGGCTTACGCGTTCCGGGCGAATCGACAAAGTGACGGGTTCGCCGGTCTTGCCGACATTCACCGCCAGCGCTTCAACCTTCTCCCCGCGCGCCAACTCGACCACGCAACGGTCGCCGGTGTGGCTGTGCAAACGGCCATTGAGCCGATTGTTTTCGCCGATGAAGTTGGCGACGAAGGTGTTCTTCGGTTCTTCGTAGAGCGAACGCGGCGCGGCGATCTGCTGGATTTCGCCCTGATGAAACACCGCCACGCGGTCGGACATGGTCAGCGCTTCGCCCTGATCGTGGGTGACGTAAACCACGGTCACGCCGAGGCGCTGGTGCAGGTGTTTGATTTCCATCTGCATGTGTTCGCGCAGTTGCTTGTCGAGGGCGCCGAGCGGTTCGTCCATCAACACCAGTTGCGGCTCGAAGACCAAGGCGCGGGCCAGCGCTACACGTTGCTGCTGACCACCGGACAATTGCGCCGGGTAACGTTGGGCAAACGCATCGAGCTGAACCATGCTCAGGACTTTTTTGACTTTGTCGCTGACATCGCTCTTGTTCAAACCGCGCACGCTCAAGGGGAAAGCGAGGTTTTCGGCGACGGTCATGTGCGGAAACAAAGCGTAGTTCTGGAACACCATGCCGATGTCGCGTTTGTGCGGCGGCACGTTGTTGATCGAGCGCCCGGCCAACTGGATTTCGCCAGCGGTCGGCGTTTCAAAACCGGCGAGCATCATCAGGCTGGTGGTCTTGCCGGAACCGGACGGCCCGAGCAAGGTGAGGAATTCGCCTTTGCGAATCTCCAGGTTGAGGTCTTTGACGATCAGGTTTTCGCCGTCGTAGCTTTTTTGCACTCCACGAAAGCTGACCAGAATGTCATTGGCCCCTGTACTTGAATCGACCTGGCTCATACCCACACCTTCGTTAGTGATGACTGCTTGTGGGCTAAGCCTAGTGGACGCTGGAGACCACGCAAATCGGGGCGCAGGAGAGAATCGCCTCAGCCGGATGGAAGGTTGGGGGTAGGGATTGCCCTACAAGGATGGCGCGTTTGGATAAACGCAGCGGTAAGCGGCAAGCTACAAGCGGCAAGCACGGGCAAAGGCGGATTGGCGGGGGTGTCGCAAATGGATATGCCGACGAGATTCCTGTAGGAGCGATGCTTGCCCGCGAAGGCGTCCGCACTGGCGCCAAAAGCTTCGCGGGCAAGCCTCGCTCCTACAGGGGACGTGGTGCATTCAGAGCAGTTTGTGCTCCATCGCGTATTTCACCAGTTCCGCCAGGGAGGTGATGTTGAGCTTTTGCATCAGCCGCGCCTTGTGGGTGCTGATGGTTTTGCTGCTCAACGCCAGTTGCTGGGCGATGTCGTTGACGTTGGCGCCTTGGGCCAGGCGCTCGAACACCGAGAACTCGCGCTCGGACAATAACGAGTGCAGCGGCCGCGAATCGGTCAGGCCGACTTCGAAAACCATGCGATCAGCCAGGTCCGGGTCGATATACCGCCCGCCCGCCGCGACCTTGCGAATCGCCGTCAGCAGCAACGCCGGATCGCTGTCCTTGGTCGCATAACCCGCCGCGCCGACCTTCAACGCGCGCGCAGCCATTTGCGCCTCGTCGTGCATCGACAACACCAGAATCGCCGGCGGATTGTTCAGCGCGCGGATCCGCGGGATCGCTTCCAGGCCGTTGACCCCAGGCATGGAGATGTCCAGCAAGACCACCTCGCAGGGCACGTGACGCAAGGTTTCGAGCAACTGTTCGCCATTACTCGCCTCGCCGACCACCAGCAAATCCTTGGCCAGGCCGATCAATTGCTTGATGCCTTCACGGACGATGGTGTGGTCTTCGGCTACCAATACACGGATCACAAGCTTCTCCAGATTCAAGATCTATCGCGAGCAAGCTCGCTCCCACAGTGATTGGGGTATGGCAGAGATCTGCGCACTGACCCATATCCCCTGTGGGAGCGAGCTTGCTCGCGATGACGTCAGCCTAAACAGCAAAAAACCATCAGGCTTCATTCACCGGCACGCGCACACTCAACGTCGTGCCCTCCCCCGGTTCACTCTCGATCACCAACCGCCCGCCCATGATCAACACCCGCTCGCGCATGCCGACAATCCCGAACGACGTCGGCCGACCAGTGGCAGCGACAAATCCTGCGCCATCATCGCTCACGGTCAGGCACAACTCATCGCCCTCCAGCGCCAGCGTGAGCTCGACAGTATGCGCCTGGGCATGGCGCATCACATTGGTCAGCGCTTCCTGAAGGATGCGGAACAGCCCAATCGCCTTGGCATCGCTGAGCAGCGGGAGATTCTCCGGCACCTGCACCAGACACGGAATCTGCGTGCGCGCCTCAAAACGCCGGGCCTGCCACTCAATTGCCGAAGCGATCCCGGCATCAAGAATCGGTGGCCGCAGCGCCGTCGCGACATCGCGCACCAATTGGAACAACTGCGCGATCAGCCGCTTCATGCTGTTCAAGCGCTCATGCAACCCGGGGTCCAGTTGCGCGTAGGCCAATTCGCACATGGACGTTTCCAGTTTCAACACCGTCAACATCTGCCCCAGCTCATCGTGAACTTCCCGCGCGATCCGCGCCTTTTCCTCTTCACGCACGCTTTCAAGATGCGCCGACAATTCGCGCAGTTGTTCACGGGAACTGGCGAGTTCCAGCTCAATGCGTTTGCTCTCGCTGATGTCCCAGACAATCCCGTCCCAGACATACGCGCCATCCTCCAGCCGCCGGGTGATGGCTTTGATCTCGGCCCAGCGCTGTTCGCCGGAGCGCGTGAGGATGCGGCCCTGCCACGACCAGTCGCTGTCGGTGTCGAGCGCGTGGTCCTGAGTCTGGTGATAACTCGCCTTGTCGTCCGGATGCACCAGACTGCGCAGGCCTTTATCGCGATGCGCAAGGGTCGCCGGCGCGTAACCGACCAGGCTCTCGCTGCCCTCGCTGATGTAGGCAAAGTCGATCTGGCCTGTCACCGGCGCGCGCTCCAGACGAAAGACCAATCCCGGCACGTTGGCGGCAATCCCCTGCAACCGCGCCTCGCTTTCCTGCAGCGCGGCTAGCGCACGCCGGCGTTCGGTGACGTCGTTGAGGTAAACCACCAGGTATTCGCCCTCGCGGAAACGCAGGAAACTCAACGAAACATCTGCCGGCAAAATACTGCCGTCGGCGCGCAAGCAATTGGTTTCGAAACTTTGCGGCGGCTCTTCGCTGGCGCGGGCGCGTTTCCACAGGTTCAGCCAGCGGTCCATGTGCAAGCCCGGTTCGAAGTCGATCAGCGGACGGTCGATCAACGCCCCGGACTTGTAGCCGAGCATGCTTTCGGCGGCGCGATTGGCGTAGCGCACGTGGCTGTCCCAGTTGACCCAAAGGATGCCGACGGTGCTTTGATCGATGGAAAACTGGGTCAGGCGCAGTGCTTCTTCGCTGGCCGCGCGCAACGCAATGTCTGCGCGGGCGTCGCGCAAGCGCTGTTCCAGGCTGTGTTGCTGGCGGCGTTGCCAAAACACAATGGCCGCGGCGCTGAGCAGCAACACCGTCAGCAACATGCAGAGGTTTTGCCAGAACCCCGGCGACTCGGACAAGCGCGGATATTTCGGTTGCAGCCATTGATTGTGCAGTTGCTCCAGATCCTTGGCCGGGATCGCCCGCAGCGCACTTTCGACAATCCCCGCCAGTTCCGGCCAGTCGCGGCGCGTGGCCACTCGCAGCAACTGCGGCAAGCCGATATCGCCGACCACCACCAGCCCGGCGAATTCGGGCTCGACGGACAACCGCCCGAGTTGCGCCTCATCAACCACCGCGTAACCGGCTTGCTGACTCAGCAACAATTGCAGTGCCTGCCGTTCGATCGGCACGCCTTGCAGGTTCAGGTGCGGGAAGTTGCTGCGCAAATAATCGGCGGTGACGCTGGGCATGCGCACGGCGACGCGGGTCTGGCTGTCGAGTTTTTCCAGCTCCACCGCGCCGGTGCCTTTCTGCTCGCTGACCACCAGTTGCGGTACGCGCATGTACGGATCGGAAAACTGCCACAGTCGCAGCCCGCCCGGCGTTTGCGTCAGCCCTGGGGCAATGTCGACCTCGCCTTCGCGCACCGCCGCTTCGAGTTGTTCGATGTCGGGGAAATTGCGCCAACTGAGCTCGACCTTCAGCGCCTTTGCCAGCCATTTCATCAGCTCCACGTTGACCCCGGACAAGCGCTGCAAACGCCGGTCGTATTGCGCGTACGGCGCCTGCAACACCACGCCGACCCGCAATTCGCGGTGTTGCGCCAGCCATTGCTGCTGCGCCGCCGACAATTGCGCAAGGTGTGCCGGTGGCGCAGGCGCCGCCCAGCCCATCAAGGGAAACCACACCCAGCCGATAACCCACAGGCAGCAAAAACGCATCATTGAAGTCCTGCACACTGACAAATACTGATCAACCCATTAGGCTGCCGGAATAACTTCTGGCCTGGAATATCCGATGCCCCCTGTCTATCGCCTGGCATTGCCAGCATTCTGCCTGTCGCTGATCCTGCCCTGTGCCTTCGCCGAGGCCGCCGACCCTGCGCCCGCCGCTGCGGAGCAATCTGCGAAACAACCCGCAGAACAATCCACGGAACAGAAGCCGGCCGAACGTCAGCCATTGCTTGAGCGTAGTCAGGAAGAAGCGAGCGCACTTGAGCGAAAAATTCCCGCGCAGGAACAGCAACAGCTGCAGGCCGGCGACGCAACGTTCCTCGCTTTGTGGAAACCGGCCAACACGGCCGAGCCCAAAGGTGCGGTGATTATTATCCCCGGCGCCGGCGAAACGGTTGACTGGCCGCAAGCGATCAGCCCTTTGCGCAACAAATTGCCGGACGCCCAGTGGAGCAGCCTGAGTATCACCCTGCCCGACCTGCAAAGCGATGCCATTGCGCCACGCGTGGTCGAAGTCCCGCCAACGATCAAGTCCCCGGACACCGGCAGCAAGGACACGGCCACCGCCACGCCGATCGAACAAGCGGCCGGCGGTGAAGCCGACGCGGCCGATAAAGCCGTGGTGGAAACCGACGAAGTTCAAGCCAAGGATGATTCCGAACGCATCTTCGGCCGCATCGATGCGGCGATTGCTTTTGCCGAACAGCAAAGCGCTCGACGCATTGTTGTTCTGGGGCATGGCACCGGCGCTTATTGGGCGGCGCGTTACCTCAGCGAAAGACAGCCATCGCAAGTCGAGAAATTCGTGATGGTCGCGGCGCAGACGCCACCGTCGGGTAAACCGCCGCTCGCCGAACTGACCCCGACCTTGAAGCTGCCGACCGCTGATGTCTTCTATAAGGACAAACCACTGGACCGCAAAGCGGCGCTGGAACGGATGCAGGCGAGCAAACGCCTGAAGACTTCGGCATTTACTCAGGTGTCACTGAAAGCGTTGCCGGGTGATGTGAACGCCGAGCAGGAGCAATTGGTGCGACGCGTGCGTGGGTGGTTGAACCCAAAGCCTGTGACGGATTGATCAATTATTGGCGGCGCCTTCAATCGCGAGCAAGCTCGCTCCCACAGGGATCTTCGGTGTAACGCAGATCGCGAAAACACTGAAAAACCTGTGGGAGCGAGCTTGCTCGCGATGACGGCCTCACAGCCGCCACACAGTCATCCGCCTAACGAAAATCCCGCCGCGCCTTGATCACCGTGTAGGCGTTATGCAATTCCCGAGTCTTGTCCGTCGCCTCGCGTACCTGCAACGCCGACGCCCCCGAACCGGCAATCTTGTCCGGATGATGGCGACTGAGCAGGCGCCGATACGCGCGTTTGATCTGCGCCGGTTCGCTGGTGGCCGACACCCCCAATAAGCGCATCGCGTCCTGATACGTCAGCGCGCTGCTGACTTGCGGGCGTTTCTGCGGTTCGTAATCGTTAGCCAGCGCCAGCACCTGTTGTGGTGTCCAGCCCAGCCATTTGCCCCATTGCGCGAGCAATTCGCGCTCACTGTTGCCCGCACGCCCATCGGCCCAGACCATTCGCCAACAGGCGCGCAAGACACCTTCGGCGGCGTGCGGCTGATTGTTCAAACGGCGCAGATGACTGCGCAAACGGTCGTGCCCGGATTTGCCGCGATTGAACGCGGCAATCGCCCGGCGCTGCGCCGACGCGGTCATTTCCAGTGAACGCATTTCCTGCCGCGCTTGCTGGATATGACCGTCGACCACCCGTCCGTCGCTTTTCGCCAGACGTCCGAGCAGCAGAAACAACAGTTCGTCGTTACGCAGCGCCGGCCGGCCACCGAGTTTTTCGCGCAAGTGCGCCCAGCTGTGCAATTGCAAACGCCGGTCCAGCGCCTGTCCCAACAACGCGCCGAGCATGGCCCCCGGAATGCTGGCTATGGCAAAGCCTGCTCCGGCTCCAATCAGAGTCCCTGGCCACAGCATGTCAGCGGCTCGCTTCTATCAGGGCTTCGGCTTCGGCCAGGCGCTCGTAAGTGCCGACATCCACCCATTGCCCTTCGAGGCGCTCGCCCGTCACTTGCCCGTCGGCCATGGCTTTGCGAAACAGCGGCGCGAGTTTGAATGCACCGGCGGTGCAGCCCTCGAACAACTGCGGATGCAAAACCGCGATGCCGCTGTAGGTCAGGGTTTGCGCGTCTGCGTCGGCATCACGCACTTGGCCATCGACGAGGATGAAATCCCCGTTCGGGTGATGCGCCGGGTTGTCCGCCAGCACCAGATGCGCGAGGCCGGCAATCGGTTGGCGCAACGCGCGGAAGTCGTAGTCGGTCCAGATATCGCCGTTGACCACCACAAACGCCTCGTCACCGAGCAACGGCAAAGCGCGGAAAATCCCGCCGCCGGTTTCCAGTGGTTCACCTTCCGGCGAGTACTGAATGCTCAGGCCAAAACGCGAACCATCGCCCAGATAATCTTCAATCTGCTGACCGAGCCACGCGTGGTTGATTACCACTTCGGTGAATCCGCCAGCGGCCAAGGCTTGCAGGTGATATTCGATCAGCGGTACGCCGCCGGCGCGCACCAGCGGCTTGGGCGTGGTCAGGGTCAGCGGGCGCATGCGCTCGCCTTTGCCCGCAGCCAGAATCATTGCCTTCATGCCGGCACTCCAGCACGCAGACTGGCCAGCAACACGTCAAGTTCGGCCAGCTCCGGACGACGGGCAATCACCGCGTCTATATAAGCAAAGAAGCGCGGCACGTCGGCGAGGTAGCGCGGTTTGCCATCGCGGTGGCAGATACGCGCGAAGATGCCGATGACTTTCAAGTGACGCTGCACGCCCATCAGATCGCTGGCGCGGTGGAAGTCGTCGAAATCCGCCTGCACCGGAATGCCCAGCGCGGTGGCCTGTTGCCAATAATCCTGGAGCCAGGCGAACACGCGCTCTTCGGGCCAACTGAGGAAGGCATCTTTAAACAGACACGTCACGTCGTAGGTGACCGGGCCGTATACCGCGTCCTGGAAATCCAGCACGCCGGGGTTAGGCTCGCTGAGCATCAGGTTGCGCGGCATGTAGTCGCGGTGCACCAGCACTTTTGGCTGCGCCAGGGCGCTGTCGATCAGCAGATCGCTGGCCTGTTGCCAGAGCATTTGCTGGGCGGCGTCGAACTCGATGCCCAGTTCATGTTTCACGTACCAGTCGGGGAACAGCTCGAGTTCGCGGCGCAGCAGTGCGACGTCATAGCTCGGCAGCGGCGCGACCATCGGCAATTGCTGAAATGCCAGCAGCGCCTGCAAGGCATCCTTGAACAAATCGTCGGCATTTTCGCCATCGATCACGTCCAGATAGGTCTTGTTGCCCAGGTCATTGAGCAAAAGAAAGCCGCGTTCGAGGTCTTCGGCATAAATAATCGGCACATTTATTCCGGATTTCGCCAGCAAAAAGGCGATATCCACGAACGGTTTGCAGTTTTCCTGGGGTGGCGGGGCGTCCATCACGATGAAACTTCTGCCCTCGCCCTCCCAACGGAAGTAGCGCCGGAAACTCGCGTCGCTACTGGCCGCAGTCAACGTGGCCGGGGGCACGGCGCCCCAGCCTTGCGCTGCAAAGAGGGTTGCCAACTGTTCGTCGAGCCAAACTTTCAGGTGTTGCAAGCGTACATCTTGGTCAGGCATTACAAGGGTCTCCGACGGCGCTAGCCGTCAAGCGGGTCATGCTTTATTATCCAGCATCTTTTTCAGACCATCGAGAGGCGTGCGGCCCACACCGCGGGCAGATGGCACGCAGGAAGCCCGGACTAATAAGATGGCATTGAAATCCCCCGCGTTTCGTAAAAAATTTCCGTTGTTGGTTACCGGCAGTCTGCTGGCCCTGCAACCCCTAGCCACTTCCTACGTGGTCGCCGCGGAACAGTATGACTGCTCAGTCTCTGCTTCGGGTGCCTGGGACTGTGCGCCCAAGTCGCCGGCAGCTGCATTGCCGCCGCGACCCGTCCATGACGGCAGCGCCACAGCCACCACAAACGGCGAAGCTCCAGCCCGCAATGGCGCCGGTGAAGACACTGGCGCCAAGCCTGTGCTCGTTACCGAAGCCAAGGGCCGTGGCCTGAAGTCCCGTAGCGCAGACTACAGTCACCTCGACTGGGTTCCGCGCGAGAAGCTCACTGCTGCGCAGTTGGCCGAAACCGGTCCTTACTGCTCTGGTTCCTATATCGAACCGATTCGTCCTGGCATGAATGACAAGACGGATAAAAGTGACGCTCCGACCTTTATCGGCGCCAAAGCCTCGCGCTATAACACCGATGATCAGGTCGGTACGCTGGCCGGTGACGTTGTCATGCGTCAGGGCAGCATGCAGGTCGAGGCCGATGAGGCCAGCCTGTATCAGGCAGAAAGCCGTGGCGAACTGAGCGGCAACGTGCGCGTTCGCGACAATGGCGCGCTGATCGTCGGCGACCACGCCGATGTGCAGCTCGACACCGGTGAAGCCAAGGTCGACAACGCCGAATACGTGTTGCACAAGTCGCGCATTCGCGGCAGTGCGCTGTACGCCAAACGTGCCGAAAACGCGATCATCCGCCTCAAGGATGGTACGTACACCACGTGCGAACCGAACAGCAACGCCTGGCAGCTCAAGGGCAACAACATCACCTTGAACCCGGCCACCGGTTTCGGTACCGCGACCAACGTGACGCTGCTGGTCAAGGACATTCCGATCCTGTACACGCCGTACATTTACTTCCCGATCGATGACCGTCGCCAGTCAGGTTTCCTGCCGCCGACCATCGGCACCGGCACCGATACCGGCTTCATGCTGGTCACGCCGTACTACTTCAACCTGGCGCCGAACTACGACGCCACGTTGTATCCGCGTTACATGAGCAAGCGCGGCATGTTGGTGGAAGGCGAGTTCCGTTACCTGACCGAGTCCAGCGAAGGTCAGTTCGGCGCCGCGTACCTCAACGACGACGACACCGAGCGCAGCAAGCAGACCGATTACGAAAAAACCCGCTACATGTACAACTGGCAGCACAAGGGTGGCCTCGATTCGCGCGTCCTCACGCAAGTCGACTACACCAAGATCAGCGATCCTTATTACTTCCAGGATCTGCAGACTGACCAGATTGGCGTGAAGGGTGACGACTACGTCAACCAGCAGGGCTCCGTTACTTATCGTGGCGACAGCTATACCGCGCGTTTGAACGCCCAGGCTTATCAACTGGCGACCGTTTCCAACATCACGCCGTATGCGCGTCTGCCGCAGGTCACCTTCGATGGTGCGCTGCCGTATCACCCGGGCGGTCTGGATTTCGCGTACAACACGGAAATCGTGCGGTTTGATCGGGATCTGGAAACTGGCAACTTCTCCGACGAAGACGGCAACATTACGCGACGCCTGGATACCAACGTCGCCGGCCTTGCCCGTGCCAACGGTAACCGTCTGAACCTTGCACCATCGGTGAGCCTGCCGTTGAACGCGTCGTATGGCTACATCAAGCCGACGCTCAAATATCAGTACACCCAGTACGATCTGGATCTTGATCAGCAAGGTAAAAACACCCTGCTAGCCGGCGAAAGCTATAGCCGCAACCAGAACCGCGCTGTACCGATCGCCAGCATCGACAGCGGCCTGTACTTCGATCGCAATACTCAATGGTTCGGCAAGAACTACCGTCAGACTCTCGAACCGCGCCTGTTCTATCTCTACGTTCCTGAGAAAGACCAGTCCGACATTCCAGTGTTCGACACCGGTGAAAACACCTTTAACTACGCTTCGCTGTTCCGCGACAACCGCTTCTCCGGCACCGACCGCGTTGGTGACGAGAACAAACTGTCGCTGGGCGTAACTAACCGCTGGATCGAAGAGAACGGTTTTGAGCGTCAACGCATCAGCGTCGGCCAGGCCTTCTACTTCAAGGACCGCAAAGTCCAGTTGCCGGGCATTGCATTCAATGACCGTGACGACGCCAAGTCCGACGTTTCGCCTTATGCGCTCGAATACGAATACCGCTGGAACCGCGATTGGCGCACCACGGCCGACTACAACTGGGACCCGGACAGCCGCAGCCCGCGCTCGGGCAGCGCGATGTTCCACTACCAGCCTGAAGACAACCCGAACAAGGTCGTCAACGTCGGCTATCGCTATCGCAATGACCAGGTTCGTTACGACCAGAACACCGGTAAATGGACCGTGGGTGGTGGTGACTACGGCACTCCGGGCCAGCCTGGCTACGTGAAGGATTACTACAAGATCCAGCAGCACGACTTCTCGGTTATCTGGCCGATCGTGCCGCAATGGAACGCCATCAGCCGCTGGCAGTATGACTACAACCGTAACCGTACCCTGGAAGCCTTCGGTGGTTTCGAGTACGACAATTGCTGCTGGAAACTTCGTGTGATCAGCCGTTACTTTGTCGATTACGACGAAAACAGCCAAGACGCTCCGGAAAACGAAAAAGGCGACCATGGCGTCTTCCTCCAAATTGTTCTGAAGGGACTCGGCGGCCTCACCGGCGCCAAAGTAGAGAGCTTCCTCGACAAAGGCATTCAAGGTTATCGTGAACGTGAAGACCAAGCTTTCTGATTGTCTGCGCCCGCTGATGCTGGGCGCGCTGTTCCTGGGTACCGCGGCTAACGCCGCGGTGCAGTCCATCGATAAAGTGGTGGCGATCGTCGACAACGACGTGGTCATGCAGAGCCAACTGGACCAACGCGTCCATGAAGTTCAGCAAACCATCGCCAAGCGCGGCTCTGCCGTGCCGCCGGCCAACGTGCTGGACCAGCAGGTTCTGGAACGTCTGATCGTCGAAAACCTGCAGCTGCAGATCGGCGAACGTTCCGGCATCCGCATCACCGATGAAGAGCTGAACCAGGCTGTCGGCACCATCGCCCAGCGCAACAACATGTCGATCGAGCAGTTCCGTGCCGCTCTGGCCCACGACGGTTTGTCTTACGACGACGCGCGTGACCAGATTCGTCGCGAAATGATCATCAGCCGTGTCCGCCAGCGCCGTGTCGCCGAGCGCATCCAAGTCTCCGAGCAGGAAGTGAAGAACTTCCTCGCCTCCGACTTGGGCAAAATGCAGCTGTCCGAAGAATACCGTTTGGCCAACATCCTGATTCCTACGCCGGAAAGCGCTAATTCCGACGCAATTCAGGCAGCAGCCAAACAAGCGGACGCGGTTTATCAGCAACTCAAGCAAGGCGCGGACTTCGCTCAGTTGGCAATCGCCAAATCTGCCAGCGAAACCGCACTTGAAGGCGGCGACATGGGCTTCCGCAAAGCGGCCCAACTGCCACCTCCGTTCGATCGCATGCTGAGCACCATGGCTGTCGGCGACATCACCCAGCCAATGCGCACCCCGGGCGGCTTCATTATCCTGAAGGTCCTGGACAAGCGTGGCGGCGAGACGCAAACCCGTGATGAAGTGCACGTGCGCCACATCCTGGTCAAGCCAAGCCCGATCCGCGACGAAGCTAAAACCAAGGCGTTGGCCGAATCGCTCTACACCCGTATCGAAGCAGGTGAAGATTTCGGCGAACTGGCGAAAAGCTTCTCGGAAGATCCGGGTTCCGCGCTTAACGGCGGCGACCTCAACTGGATCGACCCGAACGCGCTGGTGCCTGAGTTCCGCGAAGTGATGGCCAATACTCCGCAAGGTCAGCTGTCCAAGCCGTTCCAGACTCAATACGGCTGGCACGTGTTGGAAGTCCTTGGCCGTCGCGCCACCGACAGCACCAGCCAGGCGCGTGAGCAGCAAGCGATGACCGTACTGCGTAACCGCAAATACGACGAAGAGCTGCAAACCTGGCTGCGTCAGATCCGTGACGAAGCGTACGTCGAGATCAAACTCCCTGGTGCAGACCAGGCAGCGCAGTGAAACCCAAGCGTTTTGCTCTCACACCCGGCGAGCCGGCCGGCATAGGTCCAGACCTGTGCCTGCTACTCGCCTCGCAACAACAGCCACATCCCCTGATTGCCATTACCAGCCGCGACCTGCTCACCGAGCGGGCCGCGCAGCTGGGCGTGGTTGTCGATTTGCTGGCGGTCACCCCGGATAACTGGCCGGACGCGCCCGCGCCCGCCAACAGCTTGTATGTCTGGGATACCCCGCTCAACGCCAAGGTCACCGCCGGGCAACTGGACAAGGCCAATGCGGCGTTCGTCCTGGAAACCCTGACCCGTGCCGGCCAGGGCTGCCTCGACGGGCATTTCGCCGGGATGATCACCGCGCCCGTGCACAAAGGCGTGATCAACGAATCCGGGATTGCCTTCTCCGGGCACACGGAATTCCTCGCTGACCTGACCCATACCGCACAAGTGGTAATGATGCTCGCCACGCGTGGATTGCGTGTCGCGCTGGTCACCACCCACCTGCCGCTGCGCGAGATTGCCGATGCAATCACCCCGCAGCGTCTGGAGCGGGTCACGCGGATTCTGCACGCCGACCTGCAAGAAAAATTCGGCATCGCCCAGCCACGCATTCTCGTCTGTGGACTCAACCCCCACGCCGGTGAAGGCGGACACTTGGGCCATGAAGAAATCGACATTATCGAACCCACATTAGAGCGCCTGCGCGGCGAAGGCATGGACCTTCGTGGTCCCCTGCCCGCCGACACTCTGTTTACCCCCAAATATCTGGAGCACTGCGACGCGGTGCTGGCGATGTACCACGACCAGGGCCTGCCGGTGCTGAAGTACAAAGGCTTCGGCGCGGCAGTCAACGTGACCCTCGGCTTGCCGATCATCCGCACATCGGTGGACCACGGCACAGCCCTGGACCTGGCCGGCAGCGGCAAGATCGACACCGGCAGCCTGCAGGTCGCCCTGGAAACCGCCTACCAGATGGCCGAGACCCGTTTATGACCGAGCATTACCAACACAAGGCGCGCAAACGCTTTGGCCAGAACTTCCTGCACGATGCCGGCGTTATCGACCGCATCCTGCGCGCTGTCCGCGCGAAACCCGAAGACCGCCTGCTGGAAATCGGTCCGGGCCAGGGCGCGCTCACCCAAGGCTTGCTCAACAGCGGCGCGCAACTGGACGTGGTGGAGCTGGACAAGGACCTGATCCCGATCCTCAACCAGCAATTCGCCGACAAAAGCAATTTCAACCTGCACCAGGGCGATGCGCTGAAGTTCGACTTCAACAGCCTCAACGCTGCGCCGAACAGCCTGCGGGTGGTCGGTAACCTGCCGTACAACATCTCGACGCCGCTTATTTTTCACCTGCTGAACAACGCCGGGATCATTCGCGACATGCACTTCATGCTGCAAAAGGAAGTGGTCGAGCGTCTGGCGGCGGGTCCTGGCGGTGGTGATTGGGGTCGTCTGTCGATCATGGTTCAGTACCATTGCCGCGTTGAGCACCTGTTCAACGTTGGCCCGGGCGCGTTCAATCCGCCGCCGAAAGTCGACTCGGCGATCGTTCGTCTGGTGCCGCACGATGTACTGCCGCACCCGGCCAAGGATCACAAACTGCTGGAGCGCGTCGTTCGCGAAGCCTTCAACCAGCGCCGCAAGACCCTGCGCAACACCCTCAAGTTGCTCCTGAGCAACGACGAAATCGAAGCCGCCGGTGTCGATGGCAGCCTGCGTCCCGAGCAACTCGACCTCGCCGCTTTCGTGCGCCTGGCGGACAAGCTCAGCGAACAAGTGCTGCAAGCCCGCGCGGTCGACTGACAGGCCTGAGCGTTATCGGGTAGGACGCCAGACGCGATGTCTGGTTTACTACCCGATACTTGGCCTAGACTGATGCCCTTCAGCTACGCCCCGCGTCCCGCATCGTTTTTAAGGCCTTTTGCATGTCCGATCCTCGTTATCAGGTCGACGTCAGCGTCGTCACTCGCTATCTGGCAGAACAATCGCAACCCGATCAAGCGCGCTTTGCCTTCGCCTACACCATCACCGTGCACAACAATGGCCAGCTCCCGGCCAAGCTGTTGTCGCGGCACTGGGTCATCACTGACGGTGACGGGCATGTCGAAGAAGTGCGCGGCGCTGGCGTCGTCGGTTTGCAGCCATTGATCAAGTCCGGTGAAAACCACACGTACAGCAGCGGCACGGTCATGACCACCAAGGTCGGCACCATGCAAGGCACTTACGAAATGGTCGCCGACGACGGCAAACACTTCGATGCCATCATTGCGCCTTTCCGTCTGGCGGTGCCCGGAGCCCTGCACTGATGGCAACCTATGCCGTCGGTGACCTGCAAGGCTGCCTCGAACCGCTGCAGTGTCTGCTCAAACAAGTGGCTTTCGATCCGGCGCAAGACAAGCTGTGGCTGGTCGGTGATCTGGTCAACCGAGGCCCGCACTCGCTGGAAACCCTGCGCTTTCTCTATGGCATTCGCGAATCGCTGGTCTGTGTGCTCGGTAATCATGACCTGCACTTGCTGGCCGCCGGCCGCAACATCGAACGCCTGAAGAAAGGCGACACCCTGCGCGAAATCCTCGAAGCGCCTGATTGCGCGGACCTGCTGGAGTGGTTGCGCCAGCAAAAACTCATGCATTACGACGAAGCGCGCGAGATCGCTCTGGTGCATGCGGGCATCCCGCCGCAATGGTCGCTGCGCAAAGCCTTGAAGTGCGCCGGCGAAGTCGAAGCAGCATTGCGTGATGACAATCTGTTGCCACCGTTTCTGGATGGCATGTACGGCAACGAGCCGGCCAAATGGAACAGCGACCTCACGGGCGTCGACCGCTTGCGGGTGATCACCAACTACTTCACCCGGATGCGTTTCTGCACCAGCGAAGGCAAGCTCGAACTCAAGGGCAAGGAAGGCGCCGACAGCGCGCCGCCGGGTTACGCGCCGTGGTTCCAGCACAAGGAACGCAAAACCAAAGGCCTGAAGATCATCTTCGGCCACTGGGCAGCGCTCGAAGGCAAATGCGCCGAGCCTGGCGTTTACGCCCTCGACACTGGTTGTGTCTGGGGCGGTGCGCTAACGCTGCTGAACGTCGATACGCTGCAGCGCATCAGTTGCAAATGCGACGAACGCGGCAACGCCGAGCCGTCAGTCGCCCCACTTATTTCCGAACAAACCAGCGCCGGCGCCCAGCGCTAAACTGCGCGTTCTGCCGAGCCACAGGAGCCCGCCCATGAGCGAATTCAAACGAATCCCCCCACAAGAAGCCCAGGCATTGCGCGAGAAAGGCGCGGTGGTCGTCGATGTCCGCGACGCAGCTACTTTTGCCGCGCTGCACATCGCCGGCTCGAAGCATCTGGACAACGTTTCCATCGCCGACTTCATCCGCGCCGCCGACCTCGACGCACCGATCGTGGTGGTCTGCTATCACGGCAATTCCAGCCAAAGCGCCGCAGGCTACCTGATCAGCCAGGGCTTCTCCGACGTCTACAGCATGGACGGTGGTTTTGAGCTGTGGCGCACGACTTATCCGGCGGAAACCGCGCAAGGCACCTCCGAATAATTTTTTTGTCACGCGCAAGCCCCGGTCCCCGCGGGCTGGCGCGGTGGCAGACGAACGGTCTGCCACAACTAATTACGTATCTCGCCTTTACCTCCTGAATTCCCAACTATCCTTAAGCGCAGGCCATCCAAAACAGGGGAGAGCCGGTACACCGGCGCGCGGATCATCGGGAGTAACTTTCGGGGTAGTCAGCTCTGAAAGAGTTCTGGGGGGTAAACAGCCACTGAGTATTCAGCGGCTGCCAGCATCGACTGAATGATTCGGCGTCGGCTCCACGTATCGAGCGAGGTGACGTCATGAGTATCTTTAGCCACTTCCAACAACGCTTCGAGTCCACACGCCAGGAAGAATTCTCGCTGCAAGAATATCTTGAGCTGTGCAAAAAGGACCGCAGCGCCTACGTTTCCGCCGCCGAGCGTCTGCTGCTGGCCATCGGAGAACCGGAGCTGCTCGACACCTCGGCCAACTCGAGATTGTCGCGAATCTTTTCCAACAAGGTGATCCGCCGCTATCCGGCCTTTGAAGACTTCCACGGGATGGAAGAATGCATCGACCAGATCGTCTCGTATTTCCGCCATGCCGCTCAGGGCCTCGAGGAAAAGAAACAAATCCTCTACCTGCTCGGTCCCGTCGGTGGCGGTAAATCGTCGCTGGCCGAGAAGCTCAAACAGCTGATCGAGAAGGTGCCCTTCTACGCCATCAAGGGCTCGCCGGTATTCGAATCGCCTCTGGGTCTGTTCAACGCCACTGAAGATGGCGCGATCCTCGAGGAAGACTTCGGCATCCCGCGGCGCTACGTCAACACCATCATGTCGCCATGGGCGACCAAACGCCTGGCCGAATTCGGCGGTGACATCAGCCAGTTCCGGGTGGTGAAACTGTATCCGTCGATCCTTAACCAGATCGCCGTGGCCAAGACTGAACCTGGCGATGAAAACAACCAGGACATCTCGGCGCTGGTCGGCAAGGTCGATATCCGCAAACTCGAGGAATACCCGCAGAACGACGCCGACGCTTACAGCTACTCGGGCGCGCTGTGCCGGGCCAACCAGGGCCTGATGGAATTCGTCGAAATGTTCAAGGCGCCAATCAAGGTGCTGCACCCATTGCTGACTGCCACGCAGGAAGGCAACTACAACAGTACCGAAGGCCTGGGGGCGATTCCGTTTACCGGGATCCTGCTCGCCCACTCCAACGAATCGGAGTGGCACACCTTCCGCAACAACAAGAACAACGAAGCGTTCATCGACCGGATCTACATCGTCAAAGTCCCGTACTGCCTGCGCGTCAGCGACGAAGTGAAGATCTACGACAAGCTGCTGTTCAACAGTTCGCTGGCCAAAGCGCATTGCGCGCCCGACACTTTGAAAATGCTTGCCCAGTTCACCGTGCTCTCGCGCCTCAAAGAGCCGGAAAACTCCAACATCTATTCGAAGATGCGCGTGTACGACGGCGAGAACCTCAAGGATACCGATCCGAAAGCCAAGTCGATCCAGGAATACCGCGACAACGCCGGTGTCGACGAAGGCATGAACGGCCTGTCGACCCGCTTTGCGTTCAAGATCCTGTCGAAGGTCTTCAACTTCGATCCGCACGAAATCGCCGCCAACCCGGTGCACTTGCTCTACGTGCTGGAACAGCAGATCGAACAGGAACAATTCCAGGCTGAAACCCGCGAACGTTATCTGCGCTTCCTCAAGGAATACCTGGCGCCGCGCTACATCGAGTTCATCGGCAAGGAGATCCAGACCGCCTACCTCGAGTCTTACAGCGAGTACGGCCAGAACATTTTCGACCGCTACGTGCTGTACGCCGATTTCTGGATTCAGGACCAGGAATACCGCGATCCGGAAACCGGCGAAATCCTCAATCGCGTCGCACTGAACGAAGAACTGGAGAAAATCGAGAAACCGGCCGGCATCAGCAATCCGAAGGATTTCCGCAACGAAATCGTCAACTTCGTGCTGCGCGCCCGCGCCAACAACAACGGCAAAAATCCAACCTGGCTCAGCTACGAAAAACTGCGTGTGGTCATCGAGAAGAAAATGTTCTCGAACACCGAGGACCTGCTGCCGGTCATCAGCTTCAATGCCAAGGCCAGCAAAGAGGACCAGCAGAAGCACAACGACTTCGTCACCAGGATGGTCGAGCGCGGCTACACCGACAAACAGGTACGTCTGCTGTCCGAATGGTACCTACGGGTCCGGAAATCGCAGTGACGCAGCAACAAGCTGCAAGCCACAAGCTGCAAGGAACAAGCGCCTAAGCCCTGTTATCCGGGCGACTGCTTCGACTTGCAGCTTGCAGCTCACAACTTGAAGCTGCCCGGAGGGCCCTATGAGCTATGTGATCGACCGACGTCTCAATGGCAAAAACAAGAGCACGGTGAACCGCCAGCGGTTTCTGCGGCGCTACCGTGATCACATCAAAAAGGCTGTCGAAGAGGCGGTCAGCCGCCGCTCCATTACGGACATGGAGCATGGCGAACAAATCAGCATCCCCGGTCGCGACATCGACGAACCGGTGCTGCACCACGGGCGCGGCGGCAAACAGACCGTCGTGCACCCCGGCAACAAGGAATTCACCAGCGGCGAACACATCGCCCGGCCTCCGGGGGGCGGCGGCGGCAGAGGTCCAGGCAAGGCCGGCAACTCTGGCGAAGGTATGGACGAGTTTGTCTTCCAGATAACCCAGGAAGAATTCCTCGAATTCATGTTCGAGGACTTGGAGCTGCCGAATCTGGTCAAGCGCAACCTGACCGGCACCGACACCTTCAAAACCGTTCGCGCGGGCATCAGCAACGAGGGCAATCCGTCGCGGATCAACATCATCCGCACCTTGCGTTCCGCCCACGCGCGGCGTATCGCCCTGTCCGGCAGCAGCCGCAAGCGCTTGCGCGATGCCAAAGAAGAACTGGCCCGGCTCAAAAGAGAGGAGCCGGACAACTTCGGTGATATCCAGGAAATCGAAGCCGAAATCGAAAAACTCAGCGCGCGCATTCACCGCGTGCCGTTTCTCGACACCTTCGACCTCAAATACAACTTGCTGATCAAGCAGCCCAATCCGAGCTCGAAAGCGGTGATGTTCTGCCTGATGGACGTATCCGGCTCGATGACGCAGGCGACCAAGGACATCGCCAAACGCTTCTTCATCCTGCTGTACCTGTTCCTCAAGCGTAACTACGACAAAATCGACGTGGTATTCATTCGCCACCACACCAGTGCGCGCGAAGTCGACGAAGAGGAGTTTTTCTACTCACGGGAAACCGGCGGCACCATCGTTTCCAGCGCATTGAAACTGATGCAGGAAATCATGGCCGAACGTTATCCGAGCAATGAGTGGAATATTTACGCCGCCCAGGCTTCCGACGGCGACAACTGGAACGACGACTCGCCAATCTGCCGCGACATCCTGATCAACCAGATCATGCCGTTTGTGCAGTACTACACTTACGTCGAAATCACCCCACGCGAACATCAGGCCTTGTGGTTCGAGTACGAACGCATTGCCGACGCCTTTTCTGACACTTTTGCCCAGCAGCAACTGGTCTCGGCCGGGGATATCTATCCGGTCTTCCGTGAACTCTTCCAGCGCAGGTTAGTGACATGACCGCCAAAGAGCAGAAGCGCCAACCCATTTCCACCGGCTCCGAGTGGACGTTTGAGCTGATCCAGGCCTACGACAAGGAAATCAGTCGTCTGGCGGCTCGTTACGCCCTGGATACCTATCCCAACCAGATTGAAGTGATCACCGCTGAACAGATGATGGACGCTTACGCTTCTGTCGGCATGCCGCTGGGCTATCACCATTGGTCCTACGGCAAACACTTCCTCAGCACCGAAAAATCCTACAGTCGCGGTCAGATGGGCCTCGCCTACGAGATCGTGATCAACTCCGATCCATGCATCGCCTACTTGATGGAAGAAAACACCATCTGCATGCAGGCGCTGGTCGTGGCGCATGCCTGCTATGGCCATAACAGCTTCTTCAAGGGCAATTACCTGTTCCGCACCTGGACCGACGCCAGCTCGATCATCGATTACCTGGTGTTTGCCAAGCAGTACATCATGCAGTGCGAGGAGCGCCACGGCATCGACGCGGTGGAAGACTTGCTCGATTCTTGCCACGCCTTGATGAACTACGGCGTCGACCGTTACAAACGTCCTTATCCGATTTCCGCCGAGGAAGAGCGGCGGCGGCAGAAGGATCGTGAAGAGCATCTGCAGAAACAGATCAACGACCTGTGGCGCACGATTCCCAAAGGCGCGGACAAGTACAGCGACAAGGACAACGCGCGCTTCCCCGCCGAACCTCAGGAAAACATCCTGTACTTCATCGAAAAACACGCGCCGCTGCTGGAGCCGTGGCAGCGGGAAATTGTGCGGATCGTGCGCAAGATCGCGCAGTATTTCTACCCGCAACGCCAGACACAGGTAATGAACGAAGGCTGGGCGACGTTCTGGCACTACACGCTGATGAACGACCTGTACGACGAAGGCCTGGTGACTGACGGCTTCATGATGGAATTCCTCACCTCGCACACCAGCGTGGTGATGCAGCCCGGTTTCGACAGTCCCTACTACAGCGGCATCAACCCCTACGCACTGGGTTTTGCCATGTACCGCGACATCCGGCGTATGTGCGAGCACCCGACCGAAGAGGATTACCGCTGGTTCCCGGACATTGCCGGCACCGATTGGCTGTCGACCATCAAGTTCGCCATGAGCAGCTTCAAGGATGAGAGTTTCATCCTGCAATACCTGTCGCCCCAGGTGATCCGCGACCTCAAGCTGTTCAGCATTCTCGATGATGACCAGAAGGATGATCTGCTGGTCCCGGCCATTCACGATGAACCCGGTTACCGGACCATCCGCGAAACCCTGGCCGCGCAATACAATTTGGGCAATCGCGAACCTAACGTGCAGATCTACAGCATCGACCGGCGTGGTGATCGCTCGCTGACCCTGCGCCACCAGCAACACGACCGCAAACCGCTAGGCGAGTCCACCGAAGAAGTGCTCAAACACTTGCATCGCTTGTGGGGCTTCGACATTCATCTGGAAACCCTGCAAGGCGACCAAGTGACGAAAACCCACCATGTTCCGCCCAGAAGCGAACACGCCGAGGGCGATTACGGTCGGCTGGACTTGGCTGTCATTCATCTTTGATTGGTTTTGTACCTCCGAAAGCGCGATGCAACGGTTATTCTGTCGCGCTAACGGAGGTTTTTTATGCAGATTTATAAAGTCGGCGGCGCCGTACGCGATCGCCTGCTGGGCATCCCGGTCACCGACATTGACCGAGTGGTGGTCGGCGCTACCGCCGAAGAAATGCTCGCGTTGGGCTATCGCCCGGTCGGGTCGGATTTCCCGGTGTTCCTTGACCCGAAAACCGGCGACGAATACGCCCTCGCCCGCACCGAACGCAAGAGCGGTCGCGGTTACGGCGGCTTCGTTTTTCACGCCAGCCCTGAAGTCACCCTCGAAGAAGACCTGATTCGCCGCGACCTGACAATCAATGCCATGGCCGAAGATGATCAGCTGAATCTGACCGATCCGTACCATGGCCAGCGCGATCTCGCCGCGCGCGTGCTTCGTCACGTTTCCCCCGCGTTCGCCGAAGATCCGCTCAGAGTACTGCGCGTTGCACGCTTCGCTGCGCGTTATGCCGGGCTCGGTTTTAAAGTCGCGCCAGAGACATTGGAGTTGATGCGCCAGCTCAGTGATTCCGGCGAATTGGAGGCACTGACTGCGGAACGCAGCTGGAAAGAAATCTCCCGCGCGCTGATGGAAGATCAGCCACAGGTGTTTATCCAAGTCTTGCGTGAATGCGGTGCGCTGAAGGTGCTGCTGCCGGAAGTCGATGCGCTGTTCGGCGTGCCGCAACCCGAAGCGCACCACCCGGAAATCGATACCGGCGTGCACACTTTGAGCGTGCTGGAGCAAGCGGCACTGCACAAGCAACCGCTGACCGTGCGCTGGGCCTGCCTGCTGCACGATCTCGGCAAAGGCCTGACCCCGGAAAAAGACTGGCCTCGGCATATTGCCCATGAACACACGGGGCTGAAGCTGATCAAAGCGGTCAACGAACGCTTCAAGGCGCCGAAGGATTGTCAGGAATTGGCTTTGCTGGTTGGCCAATATCACACCCACGGCCACCGCGCGCTGGAGCTGAAAGCGTCAACGTTGCTGGAGTTGCTGCAGAGTTTTGATGTGTACCGGCGGCCACAGCGGTTTGAAGAGTTTGTGGTCGCCTGTGAGATGGATGCGCGCGGGCGCAAAGGTCTGGAACAGAGAAGTTATCCACAAGCGGATTATTTGCGCGGCGCGGCGAGTGCTGCGCGCGGCGTGGCGGTTCAGCCATTGCTGGAGAAGGGTTTCAAGGGACCGGAATTGGGTGAGGCGATCAAGCGCGAGCGGTTGAAGGTGCTGAAGGCCTACAAGGACGCGGCGTCTGTTTGAAAAGCTTCGCGGGCAAGCCTTGCTCCTACAGGTTCTGCGCTAAACCCTGTAGGAGCGAGGCTTGCCCGCGAAAGCGTCACCCGCCTCACAACAAATCTGAAGGCGTCAGCTGCTGCCCACGCCACTCAAACGCCACCGGCGCCAACACCTGATCAATCTGCGCCTCGGCCCACAACGTCGCGAAGCTTTTGCCTACACCCGGATGCACTCGGTCCGGCGCAATCAGCGACAACGGCCACAGCACAAAGGCGTTTTTCAGAATTTCGGCTCGGGGCAGGATCAAACCGTCGAAGTTGCCCACCTGATCGCCGAACAACAACACGTCGATATCCAGCGGCAAACCCTTGCGGTCCGGCGCATAACGGCCGTTGTCCGCTTCGATGAATTTGAGTCGGCGGTCCAACTCCATCAGCGGCAAATCGGTGTAAGCCGAGACCACGAAGTTGAAGAACGGACCGCTTTTGATTCCCACCGGCTGGCTTTCAAACACCGCCGAGCAGCGGATATCCACCAGAAAACCCGCGAGCGCTTCCAGGCCTGCCTGCAAATGGGCTTCGCGCTCGATATTGCTCCCGAGCCCGAGGTAAACCTGAGTCAGCGACATCCGCGCTCGATCTCCACGCCCACGCCACCCGTGGCCGCCGGCACCGCGCCGGGCTTGGTCAGCTTGAGGCGCACCCAGGTGATCTTGAATTCGCTCATCAACACTTCCACCAAACGTTCGGCAAAGGTCTCGACCAACTGAAATCGCGCCTGCTCGGCGAACGCCTGGATCCGCGAGGAAACGCTCGCGTAATCGAGCGCCAGGGTCAGGTCATCACCCGCGGCTGCCGGGCGATTGTCCCAAGCGAAGCTCAGATCAAGTCGCAGGCACTGGCGGATGCCGCGCTCCCAGTCGTAGGCACCGATTACGGTGTCGACTTCCAGGCCCTCGATAAACACTCTGTCCAAGCACTTTTCTCCGCTGCACGACAAGGGCGCATTGCGCCGTTAGAATCAGGGCGTCCTCGCCCGGAATAGTTAGCATGTTTTGGTTATTGGCGACCTTCGCCTACCTGCTCGGCTCGCTGTCCTTCGCCATTTTGCTCAGCCGCCTGACCGGTAATCCGGATCCGCGAATGAGTGGCTCGGGCAATGCCGGCGCCACCAACATGTTGCGTCTGGCCGGCAAAAAACTCGCCGTCCTGACCTTGCTCGGCGACCTGTGCAAAGGCTTGGTGCCGGTGCTGATCGCCGCTGCTGCCGGCCTCTCAGTGCAAGAACAGGCCTGGATTGGCGTGTGCGCCGTGATCGGTCACCTGTTCCCGCTGTACTTCCGCTTTCGCGGCGGCAAAGGTGTCGCCACCGCCGCCGGCATGCTGCTGGGCCTCTACCCGCCCGCCGCACTGTTGGCGGTGTGCGCGTGGCTGCTGACGTTCTACCTGACCCGCACCAGCTCACTGGCGGCGCTGATTGCCACGCCGCTGACCCTGCCGCTGCTGGCCTGGCAGGAACCGGCGGCGCTGCTGCCGATGAGCGCACTCACGGCGCTGATCGTCTGGCGTCATCGCGGCAATCTACGCGACCTGTTTGCCGGGCGCGAACGGCATTTTTAAATACCGCCCATGAGCCCCGCTCATCTCGCCCGCCGTTACAGCGCCGACAATTGCTCCATCGGCCAGCGTGCCTGCACGCTGATCGCCAGGCTTTCGTGCTGACCGGCCTGCAAACGCTGGCAACCGGCAAACGCAATCATCGCGCCGTTGTCGGTGCAGAATTCGGGACGCGCGTAAAACACGTCACCCTGCATATCGCCGAGCATTTTCTCCAGCGACGTGCGCAATGCCTTGTTGGCGCTGACGCCGCCGGCAATCACCAGACGACGCATGCCCGCCGCTTTCAGGGCGCGCTTGCACTTGATGGTCAAAGTCTCCACCACGGCCTGCTGGAACGCCAGCGAGATGTCGCAACGGGCTTGCTCGCTGTCGTCCCCGGCGCTGACGCATTGCTGCCAGGTGTTCAGCGCAAAGGTTTTCAAACCGCTGAAACTGAAGGCCAGCCCCGGCCGATCGCACATTGGTCGCGGAAATGTGAAACGTCCGGCCACGCCCTGTTCAGCCAGACGCGCGATTTCCGGACCGCCCGGATAATTCAGGCCCATCATCTTCGCAGTCTTGTCGAACGCTTCGCCGGCGGCATCGTCGAGGGTCTCGCCCAACAACGTGTATTGGCCAATGCCGTCGACCTGAACCAGCTGCGTATGTCCGCCCGACACCAACAAAGCGACGAACGGGAATTGCGGCGGTTGCGACTCCAACATCGGCGCCAGCAAATGGCCTTCCATGTGGTGCACGCCGAGGGCCGGAATGCCCCAGGCAAACGCCAGCGCCTGAGCACAGGACGCGCCGACCAGCAGCGCCCCGACCAGGCCCGGACCCGCGGTATAAGCGATGGCGTCGATCTCGGTCGGCACGCAGTCAGCCTCGGCCAACACCTGACGAATCAAGGGCAGCATGCGCTTGACGTGGTCACGCGAGGCCAGCTCCGGCACTACGCCACCATAGGCGCGGTGCAGGTCAATCTGGCTGAACAGCGCGTCGGCGAGCAGCCCGCGCTCACTGTCATATAATGCGACACCGGTTTCATCGCAGGAGGTTTCTAATCCCAGTACTAGCATGGGTTTGCGCCTTGTTTAGGCTGAATTCGAAGGCGCGCATAATAGTCGCCATGGGATGCCCCGACTAGCGGTTTTCGATCAGAGGCTTTGCATTCCGGTCGATGAGGAGTTAACATCCGCAACCCTTAAAAACCGACGTCTTCAAGTGCTCTTTTGCCGCGAGGATGTTGACCCCGGTAATGAATGAAGGTAGCTCTGGATGCCAGCCGTCAAAGTAAAAGAGAACGAACCCTTCGACGTAGCTCTGCGTCGTTTCAAGCGCTCCTGCGAAAAAGCCGGTGTACTGGCTGAAGTTCGTAGCCGCGAATTTTACGAGAAGCCAACTTCTGAGCGTAAGCGCAAAGCAGCAGCCGCTGTTAAGCGTCACGCCAAGAAAGTACAGCGCGAACAGCGCCGCGCCGTTCGTCTGTACTAATACACAGACGTTCGTAGCAAGCTTCTGCCAAGCCCGGCCCTCAGCCGGGCTAATGGCATTTGCGGAAATCGCTTGATGCTTCACCGTCAAAGTCGCAGACGCGACCAAGACAAATCTGCTTCACAGCGTCAGACCTGGCTCTTTTGCCAGCGGTGCACGTCTTTTCTGACGAGCCTTCCAAGGCTACTGACGAGCACACCCACTGATTCCTCTCACGACGATCAGCCCAAGGCACCTTCTTGCGTGCCCGCTTATGAGCGATCCGAGGGCCATCAACTGGCCACAGCGGATTTCAGCGCAATACTTTCAAACAGTCGAATACTGATTGGTACTAACGTCAGTGGATTTTCGGCAGATACACTTCCCGACAGCGATTACGCAGACGACACTGGTCGAGCCACATTCCTGTGTGCCTCATCCAATGACCCGCGTTTGTTCGCCGTTCGTTTTGGATCCGTTTCAGCGCAGATGACGAGAACGCCATGGCCGGGCTAATTCCCCAGAGCTTCATTGACGACCTTCTGAACCGTACCGACATCGTCGACGTGGTCAGCTCTCGCCTGCAAATGAAAAAAGCCGGCAAGAACTACACCGCCTGCTGCCCGTTTCACAAAGAGAAAACCCCGTCCTTCAGCGTAAGCCCCGACAAACAGTTCTATTACTGCTTTGGTTGCGGCGCTGGCGGCAACGCCCTCGGCTTCATGATGGACCACGACAACCTGGATTTCGTCCAGGCCGTCGAAGAACTGGCCAAAGCCGCCGGCATGGAAATACCTCGCGAAGAGAGCGGCCGCCCGCATAAACCGCGGCAACCGACCGATTCGCCGCTGTACCCGCTGCTCACCGCCGCCGCTGATTTTTACCGGCAGGCGCTGAAAAGCCATCCCTCGCGCAAAGCCGCCGTGGACTATTTGAAGGGCCGCGGCCTGACTGGTGAAATCGCCCGCGACTTCGGCCTCGGCTTCGCCCCGCCGGGCTGGGACAATCTGTTCAAGCACTTGAGCAGCGACACCCTGCAACAAAAAGCCATGGTCGACGCCGGACTGCTGATTGAGAACGCCGAAACCGGCAAACGCTATGACCGCTTCCGCGATCGCGTGATGTTCCCGATCCGCGACAGTCGCGGGCGCATCATCGCTTTCGGCGGTCGCGTACTGGGCGACGACAAACCGAAATACCTCAATTCGCCGGAAACCCCGGTATTCCATAAAGGCCAGGAGCTTTACGGCCTCTATGAAGCGCGCAAGAACAATCGCAACCTCGACGAAATCATCGTCGTCGAAGGCTACATGGACGTTATCGCCCTCGCCCAGCAAGGCTTGCGCAACGCCGTGGCGACCCTGGGCACCGCGACCAGCGAAGAGCACTTGAAGCGACTGTTTCGCGTCGTGCCCAACGTGCTGTTCTGTTTCGACGGCGACCAGGCAGGCCGCAATGCCGCATGGCGAGCCCTCGAAGCCACACTGCCGTGCCTGCAGGACGGGCGACGCGCACGCTTTCTGTTTCTGCCCGAGGGCGAAGACCCGGATACGCTGGTTCGCTCGGAAGGCACTGACGCTTTTCGCGCGCGGATCAATCAACACGCGCAACCGCTGGCAGATTATTTTTTCCAGCAACTGACCGAGGAATCGGACCCGCGCTCGCTTGAAGGCAAGGCCCACATGGCCACCCTCGCGGCGCCGCTGATCGATAAAGTCCCGGGCGCCAACCTGCGCATCCTGATGCGTCAGCGTCTGACCGAAATCACCGGCCTGACCGGCGAAGCGATGAGCCAACTGGTGCACAGCGCTCCGCAGGACGCGCCGCCCGCGTACGATCCGGGCATCGATTACGACGCGATGCCGGATTACAGCGACTACCATCAGCCGCAAGCGCAAGACGCCTACGCGCCGCAGCAGGAATGGACGCCAAAGAAACCCGGCGCTGGCGGCAAGAAATGGGACAAAAAGCCTTGGGATAAGAACGGCAAGCGCGGTGATCGCGATCAACCAAGTGCCCCGCGCACGCCGATCGCCGTCGAAGCACCAACACTGATCGCTTTACGTACGCTGATTCATCATCCAGACCTGGCCGGCCGGGTAGAAACCGCCGACCACTTCGCCAATGAAAGCAATACGTATGCGCAGTTGCTGGTAGCCCTGATCGGGGCCGTGCAAAAAAATCCTAAGCTAAACTCAATTCAGCTGATGGCCCGATGGCACGGGACCGAACAGGGCAAATTGCTCAAGGCTCTGGCGGAAAAGGAATGGTTGATTGACGGCAACAACCTTGAACAACAGTTTTTAGACACCATTACTAGGTTATCAGCCGCTCAACACACGGATAGCCTGGAAGCACTAATCAGAAAAGCAAGGCAGCCAGGACTGACCGCGGAGGAAGCAAATCAGATCGCAAATCAGATGCGCGACCTATTAAAACGCAATATGGCTGTATCAACCCCGACCTCAACTGGCGCGTGAGGTCATAGCTCAGGTATAATCCTCGGCTTGTTTTTTGCCCGCCAAGACCTTCAGTGGATAGGGTGTTATGTCCGGAAAAGCGCAACAGCAGTCTCGTATCAAAGAGTTGATCACACTTGGTCGTGAGCAGGGTTACCTGACTTACGCGGAGGTCAACGACCACCTGCCGGAGGATATTTCAGATCCGGAACAGGTGGAAGACATCATCCGCATGATCAACGACATGGGGATCAACGTATTCGAGGTTGCGCCAGATAAGGATTCCCTTATGCTGGCCGACGCCGATACCGACGAAGCCGCGGCCGAAGAGGCAGCAGCAGCGTTGGCAGCGGTCGAGACCGACATTGGTCGCACCACCGACCCAGTGCGCATGTACATGCGTGAAATGGGTACGGTAGAGCTCCTCACTCGTGAAGGCGAAATTGAAATCGCCAAGCGTATTGAAGAGGGCATCCGCGAAGTGATGGGCGCAATTGCGCACTTCCCTGGCACGGTTGACCACATTCTGTCCGAATACACTCGCGTCACCACCGAAGGTGGTCGCCTGTCCGACGTTCTGAGCGGTTATATCGACCCGGACGACGGCATTGCGCCGCCTGCAGCCGAAGTGCCGCCGCCAGTCGATCCGAAAGCCGTGAAAGCGGAAGACGATACCGACGAAGACGAAGCTGAAGCCAGCACCGACGACGAAGAAGAAGTCGAAAGCGGTCCCGATCCTGTTATCGCCGCACAGCGTTTTGGCGCTGTCTCCGATCAGATGGAAGTGACCCGCAAGGCGCTGAAAAAGCACGGTCGCGGCAACAAGGCGGCAATTGCCGAACTGGTGCTGCTGGCTGAGCTGTTCATGCCGATCAAACTGGTGCCGAAGCAATTCGAAGGCCTGGTCGAGCGTGTTCGCAGTGCCCTGGATCGTCTGCGTCAGCAAGAGCGCGCGATCATGCAGCTTTGCGTTCGTGATGCGCGCATGCCGCGTGCCGACTTCCTGCGCCAGTTCCCCGGCAATGAAGTTGACGAAAGCTGGTCCGATGGCCTGGCCAAAGGCAAAGGCAAATACGCCGAAGCGATTGGTCGCCTGCAACCGGACATCCTGCGTTGCCAGCAGAAGCTGATCGCGCTGCAAACCGAAACCGGTTTGACGATCGCCGAGATCAAGGACATCAACCGTCGCATGTCGATCGGTGAGGCCAAGGCCCGCCGCGCGAAGAAAGAGATGGTCGAAGCGAACTTGCGTCTGGTGATCTCCATCGCCAAGAAGTACACCAACCGTGGCCTGCAATTCCTCGATCTGATCCAGGAAGGCAACATTGGTTTGATGAAAGCGGTAGACAAGTTCGAATACCGCCGCGGCTACAAATTCTCGACTTATGCCACCTGGTGGATCCGTCAGGCGATCACTCGCTCGATCGCCGACCAGGCCCGCACCATCCGTATTCCGGTGCACATGATCGAGACGATCAACAAGCTCAACCGTATTTCCCGGCAGATGTTGCAGGAAATGGGTCGCGAACCGACCCCCGAAGAGCTGGGCGAACGCATGGAAATGCCTGAGGACAAGATCCGCAAGGTATTGAAGATCGCTAAAGAGCCGATCTCCATGGAAACCCCGATCGGTGATGACGAAGACTCCCACCTGGGTGACTTCATCGAAGACTCGACCATGCAGTCGCCAATCGATGTTGCAACCGTTGAGAGCCTTAAAGAAGCGACTCGCGAAGTTCTCTCCGGCCTCACAGCACGTGAAGCCAAGGTTCTGCGCATGCGCTTCGGTATCGACATGAATACCGACCACACCCTCGAGGAGGTTGGTAAGCAGTTCGACGTTACCCGTGAACGGATTCGTCAGATCGAAGCCAAGGCGTTGCGCAAACTGCGCCACCCGACGAGAAGCGAGCATTTGCGCTCATTCCTCGACGAGTGATCACAGAACCCCCGGCCCAGGCCGGGGGTTTTGCTTTCTACAGATTAAATCCCCCGCACCACCCTCCTGCCGAATTGCCCGTCTACACTCGAAACATTCCCCCGAGCCATAACGAGACCGTTATGCCCAGATTGCCGACCGTGCTTTTTTTGCTGTCGCTGATGACCTGGACCGCAACGGCTGGCGCGCTGACTCTGACCGACGAAGAACGTAGCTGGCTAGCGGCTCACCCGGACTTGCGCCTGGGTGTCGATGCGTCGTGGCCGCCGTTCGAATTCCGCGACGAACACAACCGTTATCAGGGCTTGGCGGCCGACTACATCAACGTCATTCGCCAGCGCCTGGACATCAAACTCACACCGATCGAACCGGTCAGTTGGACCGTGGTTCTGGAACAAGTCAAACAGGGCAAACTGGACCTGCTGCCGGGCATCATGTCGACGCCCGAACGCCAGAGTTACCTGTCATTTACCCGCCCCTACCTGGATTTCCCGATTGTCATCCTCGCCCACGTCGGCGGCCCTCAACCGCGCAAGATCGAGGAACTGTACGGGCTGAAAATCGCCGTGGTGGAAAACTATGCGCCGCACGAACTGCTGCGCACGCATCACCCGGACCTGAATCTGGTGGCGATGCCCAACGTCAGTTCGGCGCTGCAAGCGCTGGCCACCGATGAAGTCGACGCGGTGGTCGGAGACCTTGCCTCCAGCGTCTGGAGCCTGCGCCAACTCAAGCTTGATGGCCTCTACGTCAGCGGCGAAACGCCCTATCGCTATCAACTGGCGATGGCCGTGCCGGCCAACAACAAAATCCTCGTGGGCATTCTCGACAAAGTGCTGGCGGACATGAGCGCCAGCGAAATCAGCGCGATTCAGGAACATTGGGTCGGCAACGTCCTCGATCACCGGACGTTCTGGTCGGATTTGCTGGTCTATGGGCTGCCGGGTCTGCTGATTTTGTTCACCGTGTTGGCGGTGGTGATTCGGATCAATCGGCGCTTGAGCTCGGAAATTGCCCGGCGCATCGATCTGGAACAGGAACTGCGCAGCAGCGAATATCACTATCGCGGATTGGTCGAGAGCCTGTCGGCGATTGCCTGGGAAGCGCGGATCAGCGATTTCACCTACAGCTATGTGTCGCCGCACGCCGAAGATTTGCTCGGCTATCCCCTCTCCCATTGGTTGATTCCGGGTTTCTGGCGCAACATCATTCACCCCGCCGACCTGACCCGTGCGCAGAATTTTTGCGATCACGAAGTCCTCTCCGGCCGCGATCACAGCGTCGATTATCGGGTCATCACCGCCGATGGCCGCTGCCTGTGGGTGCGCGACATCGTCAGCCTGATCGAGCACGGCCACGAACCGGTGCTGCGCGGGTTGATGATCGACATCAGCGACGCCAAACGCACCGAAGAAGCGCTGCGCCTGTCGGAACAGAAGTTCGCCTCGGTGTTCCAGCAGTGCCCGGACATCCTGGTGATTGCGCGGTTGTCCGACGGCTGTTTGCTGGAGGTCAACGAGGCGTTCGAAGAGCAGATCGGCCTCAAGGCCAGCGATGTCATCGGCCAGACCGCCACCAATTTAAACATTTGGGGCATTCCCGGCGTCGGCCCCGGCCTGCTGCAACGCTTGCAGGCCGGCAGCATTCGTAACCTGGAAATGCCTTTTCGGCGCAACAATGGCCAGGTGTTCACCGGGCTGATTTCCGCTGAACCGTTCGACCTCGATGAAACACCGGCGCTGGTGGTGGTGGTGCGCGACATCAGTCAGCTCAAGGAAACCCAGCAACAACTGCAAACCTCCGAAGAGAAGTTCGCCAAAGCCTTCCACGCCTCGCCTGACGGCTTGCTGCTGTCGCGGCAGAGCGACGGCATGCTGCTGGAGGTCAACGAGGGGTTCAGCCGCATTACCGGCTTCAACAGCGCAATGTCAGTGGACCGCTCGACGCTGGACTTGGGCATCTGGGTCAATCTCAACGAACGCAAACATATGCTCGACTTGCTGCACCGCGATGGTTTCGTCCGCGATTTCAGTTGCCACATCCGCCGCAACGACGGGCAGATTCGCCTCTGCGAAGTGTCGAGCCGGCCGCTGCCGATTGGCGACGAAGATTGCATGCTGACCATCGCCCGCGACATTACCGAACGCCACTTGATGCAGGAAAAACTGCAACAGGCGGCCACTGTGTTCGAGAGCACCGCGGAAGGCGTGTTGATCACTGACACTCAGCAGCACATCAGCGCGGTCAACCGCGCCTTCACCGAAATCACCGGTTACAGCGAAAGCGAAGCGTTGGGCCACACCCCTCGCCTGCTTGCTTCCGGGCTGCACGACAGCGCGTTTTACGCGGCGATGTGGCATCAGTTGACTGACGAAGGTCACTGGCAAGGCGAGATTTCCAATCGGCGCAAGAACGGCGAGCTGTACCCGAGCTGGCTGACCATCAGCGCCGTGCGCAATCGCGAGCAGTTCATCACGCACTTTGTCGCGGTGTTCGCCGACATCTCCAGCCTCAAACACGCGCAGGCCAAACTCGACTATCAGGCGCACCACGACCCGCTGACCGGTCTGCCGAATCGCACATTGTTCGAAAGCCGACTGCTCACCGCGCTGAACAATCAGCAGGAAAACGGCGGCCAGGGCGCCGTGCTGTTCCTCGACCTCGACCGCTTCAAACACATCAACGACAGCCTCGGCCACCCGGTCGGCGACCTGTTGCTCAAAGGCATCGCCGTGCGCCTCAAGGAGCAACTGCGCGACATCGACACGGTTGCGCGGCTCGGTGGCGATGAGTTCATCATTCTGCTGCCGGGCCTGCAGCAAGCCACCGACGCCGACCACATCGCGAACAAACTGCTCAACTGTTTTGCCGCGCCGTTCCAGGCCGGCGAGCACGAGTTTTTCATCAGCGCGAGCATCGGCAGCAGCCTGTACCCCAAGGACGGTTGCGACGTTGCGACGCTGGTGAAAAACGCCGACGCGGCGATGTACCGCTCCAAAGCCAAGGGCCGCAACCGCGTCGAGAGCTACACCCGCGACCTGACGGCCCAGGCCAGCGAACGCGTGGCGCTGGAACACGAACTGCGCCGCGCCATCGAGCGCAACGAATTGCACCTGTATTACCAACCGAAAATCAGCCTCGACGACCATCGTCTGGTCGGCGCCGAAGCGCTGATTCGCTGGCGTCACCCGACGTTCGGCGACGTGCCGCCGGAACACTTCATTCCGCTGGCCGAAGAAAACGGCATGATTCTGCAGATCGGCGATTGGGTGCTTGAGACCGCGTGCCGACAGATGTTCGAGTGGAATCAGGTCTATGAAAGCCTCGGCCCACTGTCGGTCAACCTCGCCGGCGCACAATTGCGCCAGCCGAATCTGCTCGGCCGCATCGAACAACTGCTCCGGGACAACCGCCTCAAGCCCGGTTTTCTGCAACTGGAAATTACCGAAAACTTCATCATGAGCCAGGCCGAAGAGGCGCTCGCGGTGTTGCATCAACTCAAACATCTGGGCGTGCAACTGGCGATCGACGACTTCGGCACCGGCTATTCGTCCCTCAGCTACCTCAAGCGCCTGCCGCTGGACATCCTCAAGATCGACCAGTCTTTCGTCCGCGGATTACCGGATGATCCCCACGACGCGGCGATCGTGCGGGCGATCATCGCGCTCGGCCGCAGCATGCAATTCACCATCATCGCCGAGGGCGTCGAAACCCAGGCCCAACAGCAATTCCTCGCCGCCGAAGGATGCGAACAGATCCAGGGCTACATCGTCAGCCTGCCCCTGCCGCCCGAGGAATTCGCCGCGACGTTTCTTCGTATCGCAGTTTCAGACTTTTCGGATAGCACAGCAGAGAAACCGTCGTTATAATCCGCGGCCTACTGAGGGCCTATAGCTCAGTTGGTCAGAGCAGAGGACTCATAATCCTTTGGTCCACGGTTCAAGTCCGTGTGGGCCCACCAAACAAAAAAGCCGCGTGATTACGCGGCTTTTTCGTGTCTGGGGTTTGGGTTTTCCGGGCGCCGCTGAGTAGTAATCTGCAGAAACACTCATGAAATTGACAATCCAGCCTTGAACTCTAGGATGGCTCGACCTATAAATACTATAGAAAACCAATGAGCCTCCTTCTTCCTTTTCCACTGACCAAGAAGAAAGCACTCGAGATCATACGAGCGCTTTCGCAAGTGTCGGAACGCATCTTTTATTCCCCGCATGCCAAGGCACGGATGATCGAAAGAGGTGTGAGCATGCCGGATGTCATGGACTGTCTGGGTAAAGGCCTTATCAGAGAGGGGCCATATCAGCAGCCGGGAGGTGATTGGAGATTTACGATTTCCTGGTTCAGAGCAGGCTCACCACTCGAGATTGTTGGCGCAATCGATGTCGACGACGAAGGGACATTCCTTGTCATAGTGACCACGATAAAAAAGAAGGGGTGAAATTATGTACCACTACGTGGAAAGCGGGCTGCCAAATGTATGGCTCAGCAACGGCTTCGTGGTGAAAGAGACCGCCTATGGCGAGTCCATCGCAATCACTGATGTAAAGGGCTTACACGACGTTATCGGCAAGGTTATTGCGGCAAAATCTTCGGTGCTGACAGGCGCTGAATTCAGGTTTTTGAGGAAAGAGCTTGGACTGTCTCAGGAAAGTCTCGCTGAGATTGTTGGTTTGACCAGCCAGGCCGTTGCGATTTGGGAGAAAACCGACAAAATTCCGTTGGTGAACGACCGCTACTTGCGAGGGCTTTATCTGGAGTCAAAAACTGGCGGAGCGGATTTGATGGCAGCTATCAATACCATCAACAAGCTTGACCATGATCTGTACAAATTGAACCTGGAATTCGAAGGCGAATGGCACAACCACGACCGCTCATGCGCGTAGTGCCTGGTGCTTTCGAATTGACGCCCGGCCAATGCCGGGCTTTTTTATGGTCGTGTGTTGGCATAAGTACGTGATCGGCGGCTGAAAACCTGAACTGGAAAGCCATAAAAAAGCCGCGCAATTGCGCGGCTTTTTCACCCCTGCGTATCAGCCCTTACTCAGGCAACGCATACGCAATCACGTAGTCCCCGCGGTCCGGCGACTGGCGTGCGCCGCCCACGGTCAGCAGGATGTATTGCTTGCCGGTCTTCGGCGAAACGTAGGTCATTGGCCCGGACTGACTGCCCACTGGCAAACGCGATTTCCAGATTTCGTTGCCGTTGCCGGTATCGAACGCACGCAGGTAGAAATCCTGCGTCCCGGCGAAGAACAGCAACCCGGACTGCGTTGCCAGCGAAGCACCGAGTGTCGGCATGCCGATCGGGATCTGCAAATGCATGCGGATACCCAGCGGGCCGGTGTCTTGCACGGTGCCGACCGGGACTTGCCACATCAGTTTGTGGGTCTTCAGGTCGATGGCCGACATGGTCCCGAACGGTGGTTTCTGGCAAGGGATGCCGGCCGCCGAAAGGAAGCGTTCGCGCATCGCACCGAACGGCGTGCCTTCCTGCGGCACGACGCCCATTTCGATGCCGCTGGCGCCGGCGGCAATTTTGTCGCGCGGGATCATGTAGTTGGCCAGGCCCAGGCGCATGTCGTTGACGAACATATAGTTAGTGTTCGGATCGACCGACACGCTGCCCCAGTTCATCCCGCCCAACGAGCCCGGGAATTGCAGCGCGCGGTCCAGGCCCGGCGGCGTGTAGACGCCTTCGTGGCGCATGCCTTTGAACTGGATGCGGCACATCAATTGGTCAAACGGCGTGGCGCCCCACATGTCGGATTCGGTCAGGGTTTTGTTGCCGATGGACGGCATGTCGACCGAGAACGGCTGGGTTGGCGAATAGCGTTCGCCGGGCACGTTGCCCTGTGGCACCGGGCGTTCTTCAACCTTGGCGATCGGCACACCGGTTTCGCGATTCAGCAGGAAGATTTCGCCCTGCTTGGTCACTTGCGCCAAGGCTGGCTGGGTGCCGCCCTTGTCGTCCGGCACGTCGTAAAGCAGCGGTTGCGCCGGCAGATCGAAGTCCCAGAGGTCGTGGTGAGTGGTCTGGAAGTGCCAGCGCACCTGACCGGTTTTCACGTCGATGGCGACGATGGACGAGTTCCACTTGTCGTCGAATTCGGTACGTTGGCCGCCGAAAAAGTCCGGCGTCGCGTTGCCGGTTGGCAAGTAAACGAGGCCGAGTTTGGCGTCGTAGGACATCGCCGACCAAACGTTCGGCGTGCCTCGGGTATACGTCTCACCGGGCGGCGGGCGTTTGCTGATGTTCGGATTGCCCGGATCCCAGGCCCAGACCAGTTCACCGCTGCGCACGTCATACGCGCGGACGACGCCTGGCGGTTCGCCGGTCGAGTAGTTGTCCGCGACGCGCCCACCCACGATCACTACGTCGCCCGCCACCAGCGGCGTCGAGGTTTGCTGGAAGTAACCGGGTTTGACTTCGCCCATGTCGGTTTTCAGATCGACCGTGCCTTTGTCGCCAAAGTCTTCGCACGGCTTGCCGGTGTCGGCATTGATCGCGATCAGACGCGCATCGCCGGTCGGCAGAAACAGACGTTTCGCACAGGCTGTGGGTTGAGCTTCCGACGAGGTCGGCGTCGGCGTCGGCGTCTCGGAATAACCCAGACCACGGCAGCGCTGCCAGTTTGGCGCGGTGCCTTGCGGGTCGAATTTCCAGCGCTGGGCGCCGGTATCGGCGTCGAGCGCGAAGACTTTGCCGCACGCGGTGCAGGTGTAGACCGTGTCGCCGATTTGCAGCGGCGTGTTCTGGTCTTCAGCGCCAGCGCCGGTGCTTTGCGGAATGTCGCCGGTCTGGAAAGTCCACGCGACCTGCAATTTGTCGATGTTGCCTTTGTTGATCTGGTCCAGCGCTGCAAAGCGGTTGCCGGCCGTGGTGTTGCCCCAATGCGCCCAATCCTTTTGCTCGGTGCCCGGTTTTACCGGAGTCACCGCAGGTTCGCTGCTGTTCTTGACCACGTGGGTCGGCACGAACATGTAGGCCAGCGTCGCGACTACGCCGATGCCCAGAATGCCCGCCAAACCATATGCACCGCGCCCTGCGGTGGCGCCGGAAGCGCGAACCAGCGTCGGATAAATCAGCGCAACGACCAGGCCGATCACCGCGAAAGTCAGTACCCGTGACACCAGAGGCCAATAATCCAAACCGCTGTCCCACACCGCCCAGATCGCCGTCAGGATCAGCGCCACGCCGTACAGCCAGGCGCCTTGCGGCTGGCGCCGAGCGATCAGCACCCCGGAAACGAGCATCGCCAGGCCCATCAGCAGGAAGTACCAACTGCCGCCCAACGTCGCCAGGTAAGCACCGCCACCGGCCAGGCCCAGCCCGATCAACGCGATCAGGACACCGAGCCCCAACAGCAACCATTTGCTGCCGGCGGCAGCCCCAGAATTACTCATCTCGAAAGTTTTCCAATGTGTGACAAGCGCAAAATTATGTACTACCTAGTTACTTATGACAATTTGTCGCAGGCAAAATGTTCTGAACGGTACAAAAGATGATCGATCAACCGTCGCGAGCGCACTGCAGGATGTGGCTGTAACATGCTGACCACTGATTTTCATGCCGCTGGAGCCGCCCCTTTGCCCGACACTCGCCCGCCCGTGCTAGACGAAATTGACCGCCAGTTGATCGCCGCCCTGCAAATCAACGCCCGCGAAAGTGTCGCCATGCTGGCGCGGCAACTGGGCATCGCGCGCACCACTGTCACGTCGCGATTGGCGCGGTTGGAAAAAGCGCGGGTGATTACCGGATACGGCGTGCGCCTGGGGCAACGCGTGGTCGATGGCGGGCTGCAGGCGTATGTCGGGATTACCGTGCAACCGCGATCCGGCAAAGAAGTGCTGCGGCGTTTGAGCGCGATGGCGCAGGTGCAGCAACTGTGTGCGGTGAGTGGCGAATTTGATTATGTGGCGTGGTTGCGCACTGATTCGCCGGAGCAGCTGGATCAGTTGCTGGATCAGATCGGCAGCGTGGATGGGGTCGAAAAGACCACGACGTCGATAATCTTGAGCAGCAAGATTGATCGGGGGCAGCCGGTTTAGCTTTGGCTCTGAGGTTTTGCAGGGTCTGGGCGGGCCTCATCGCGAGCAAGCTCGGCTCCCACAGGGTTATATGATCAGCCCTTGTGGAGTAAGCCTGCTTGGCTCCCACACGGTTATGCGATCAGCCCTTGTAGAGGTGAGCCTGCTCTGCTGCCACAGGGATATGTGGATCAGCCCTTGTAGGAGTGAGACTGCTCGCGATAGCGGATTGTCCGCAAACGATGATGTTGAAGACCATTTACTTACAGATCGCAGGAATCGCTCGTCATAAAGCACAGCTGATTATCAAAACGACGACACATTGCGTCTTATTAACGTGTTCTGCGCTCTCTAGAATGGCTGGCATCTTTTCCTATACTCAGACGCGCATTCCGCGTCGGGTCGCCAGCAAGGTCAGCCATGAACAAGAACAATCGCCATCCTGCAGACGGTAAGAAACCGATCACCATTTTCGGCCCCGACTTTCCGTTCGCGTTCGACGACTGGATCGAGCACCCGGCCGGCCTCGGCAGCATTCCCGAGCATAACCACGGCGCCGAAGTGGCAATTGTCGGTGGCGGGATCGCCGGTCTGGTGGCGGCTTATGAGCTGATGAAACTGGGGCTGAAACCGGTCGTCTACGAGGCCTCGAAAATGGGCGGGCGCCTGCGTTCGCAAGCGTTCAATGGCGCGGAAGGCATCGTTGCCGAGCTCGGCGGCATGCGTTTCCCGGTGTCCTCCACGGCGTTTTATCACTACGTCGACAAACTCGGCCTCGAAACCAAACCGTTCCCCAACCCACTGACCCCGGCGTCGGGCAGCACGGTGATCGACCTCGAAGGCAAGACTCATTACGCCCAAAGCCTGGCGGATCTTCCTGCACTGTTTCAGGAAGTGGCTGACGCCTGGGCGGACGCGCTGGAGGACGGCTCGCGCTACAAAGAGATCCAGCAAGCGATCCGCGACCGTGACGTGCCACGCCTCAAAGAACTGTGGAACACCTTGGTGCCGTTGTGGGATGACCGCACGTTCTACGACTTTGTCGCGACCTCGAAAGCCTTCGCCAAGTTGTCGTTCCATCACCGAGAAGTGTTTGGCCAAGTCGGTTTCGGCACCGGCGGCTGGGATTCGGACTTCCCCAACTCGATGCTGGAAATCTTCCGCGTGGTGATGACCAACTGCGACGACCACCAGCATCTGGTCGTCGGTGGCGTCGAGCAAGTGCCGCTGGGCATCTGGCGCCACGTGCCGGAACGCTGCGTGCATTGGCCACAAGGCACCAGCCTCAGCTCGCTGCACCGAGGCGCGCCGCGCTCGGGCGTGAAGAAAATCGCCCACGCCGAGAACGGCCGTTTCACCGTCACCGACAACTATGGCGACAGCCGCGAATACGCTGCGGTACTGACTACTTGCCAGAGCTGGTTGCTGACCACGCAGATCGAATGCGATGAAACCCTGTTCTCGCAAAAGATGTGGATGGCCCTCGACCGCACCCGTTACATGCAGTCGTCAAAAACCTTCGTGATGGTCGACCGCCCATTCTGGAAAGACAAAGATCCGGAAACCGGCCGCGACCTGATGAGCATGACCCTCACCGATCGCCTGACCCGTGGCACTTATCTGTTCGACAACGGCGACGATAAGCCCGGCGTGATTTGCCTGTCGTACTCGTGGATGAGTGATGCGCTGAAGATGCTGCCGCACCCGGTGGAAAAACGCGTGAGATTGGCGCTGGACTCGTTGAAGAAGATCTACCCGAAAGTCGATATCGCCGCGCGGATCATTGGCGACCCGATCACCGTTTCCTGGGAATCCGATCCGCACTTCCTCGGCGCGTTCAAAGGCGCCCTGCCCGGTCATTACCGCTACAACCAGCGCATGTACGCGCACTTCATGCAGGACGACATGCCCGCCGAGCAGCGCGGGATTTTCATTGCCGGCGACGACGTTTCGTGGACCCCGGCGTGGGTCGAAGGCGCGGTGCAGACTTCGCTCAACGCGGTGTGGGGCATCATGAAACACTTCGGCGGTGAAACTCACGCCGAGAACCCGGGTCCAGGAGATGTGTTCAACGAAATTGGGCCAATCGCCCTGCCCGAGTAAGAGGAATCCGACATGCGCGTAGCCCTTTACCAATGTCCACCGTTGCCGCTGGACGTCGCCGGCAATCTGCATCGCCTGCATCAACTGGCGCTGGAGGCCCGAGGCGCGGACTTGCTGGTGTTGCCGGAGATGTTCCTGACCGGCTACAACATCGGCGTGGATGCCGTCAGCGTCCTCGCCGAGGTGCACAACGGTGAGTCGGCACAGCAAATTGCGCGCATTGCGAAAACCGCCGGCATCGCCATCCTTTATGGTTATCCCGAGCGCACCGAGGACGGCCAGATCTACAACTCGGTGCAATTGATCGACGCCCACGGCGAACGCGTGTGCAATTACCGCAAGACGCATTTGTTCGGCGACCTCGATCACTCAATGTTCAGCGCTGGCGGCGATGATTTCCCGGTGGTCGAGCTCAATGGCTGGAAAATCGGCTTCCTGATCTGCTACGACATGGAGTTCCCGGAAAACGCCCGACGCCTGGCGTTGGCCGGTGCCGAGCTGATTCTGGTGCCGACCGCGAACATGATTCCTTACGACTTCGTCGCTGACGTCACCGTCCGCTCGCGCGCCTTCGAAAACCAGTGTTATGTGGCTTACGCCAACTATTGTGGCAACGAGGGCGACATCCATTACTGCGGGCAAAGCAGCATCGCCGCGCCGGATGGCAGCCGTATCGCCCAGGCCGGGTTGGACGAAGCGTTGATCGTCGGCGAGCTGGATCGGCAATTGATGCTCGATTCGCGCGCGGCCAATCGCTATTTGATCGATCGCCGTCCTGAACTTTACGGCGAGCTGAACAAGCGCTGAGCCCCGGTTATCCGCTAGCATTAGCGCTTCTCTGTACTGGAAGTGCTCATGCCTGCGCCGAATCATCCCCGCCCTCACACTGAAACCCTGGCCAATGGGCTGCGGGTGACGCTGCGTCACGCGCCCGATTTGACGCGCGCCGCAGCCGCTTTGCGGGTCGCCGCTGGCAGCCATGACGTGCCGTTGGCATGGCCCGGGTTGGCGCATTTTCTTGAGCATTTGCTGTTTCTGGGCACTGAGCGTTTTCCTACGGACGAGGCGCTGATGGCCTACGTCCAGCGGCATGGCGGCCAGGTGAATGCGCGGACCAATGAACGCACCACCGAGTTCTTTTTCGAGTTGTCGCTGCAGGCGTTTGCCGGTGGATTGCAGCGTCTGTCAGACATGCTCGCCCACCCGCGTATGAATCTGGACGATCAGGCGCGGGAACGGGAGGTTTTACACGCGGAATTCGTCGCTTGGTCCCAGGACGCCACCGCGCAACAGCAACTTTCGCTGTTCGACGCGCTGTCGCCGAGTCATCCATTGCGCGGTTTTCATGCCGGCAACCGCGACAGCCTGCCGGTGCCGCAGCCTGAGTTTCAGCAGGCTTTAAGGGATTTTTATCAGCAGTTTTACCGCACCGGGCAGATGACCTTGAGTCTGGTAGGTCCGCAGAGTCTTGAACAGTTGCGAGCGATGGCGCAGGCGTTCGACGCGGCTATCGCACCGGGGGATAAAGTCCAGCAACAGGCGCCAGCACCGCTGATGGCTGCTGCGGATAAAAGTTATCAACAGGTCGGCGAACGTCGAGTGGATCTGCTGTTCGCCCTCGACGGGTTGCCGGAATCGTCTGCCGAGGCATTGGCGTTTTTGTGTCATTGGCTGAACAGCGCGAAACCCGGCGGATTGCTCGCCGAACTGCAAAAACAAGGCTTGGCTGACCGTCTGAAAGCCGCGCCGCTGTATCAATTCGCCGGACAGGCTTTGTTGCACATCGAGTTCATCAGCACTGCGACGCCAAGTGCGCCAAGTGCGCTGCGCGAGCAACTGATGGATTGGCTGGGGTTTTTCGCGTCTCAGCAAAACAGCAGCGAACTGCGCGAAGAATACGCGGCCCTGCTGCAGCGCCAGCAACAAGTCAGCAGCGCTTTGCAACAAGCGCAGCGGGACAGTCAGCAGCTTGAAAGCGGTTTATCCGAACAAGGTGTTGCAGCGCTCCAGAGCATCCTCCAACAAATCGGCGCTGTGGATAACTTCACCGGCCAGTGGCATCTGCCCGCTGCGAACCCGTTCCTGCGCTCGGACTCAGCACCGGCCAACGCCGGACTGATTCGCGGCCAGACCAGCGCCCACCGTGGTTTGCGCACGTTCGCCCAGGATCGCTCGCGCGGTCGCCGTGAACGCTCGCCGATGCAATTCAGCCAGGCATTGCCCGGCAATACCGATGCAGGCGCGATTTATCTGCGCTGGCGGTTGGCGCCGGCAGCGGACAGCGGCCTGCAATCGAGTCTCGAAAATAGCCTGCAACCACTGCGTGAAGACGCGCGTCAGGCGGGTGTCGAGGTTTCTTTCGACGCGTCGGGCAACCAATGGTTGCTGAAGATGACCGGTTTGCAGGAGCCGATGCCGAAAATCCTTGAGTACGCGCTGACGCTACTGACGAAACCTGACGCCGATTTCCCACGCCTCGCAACGACCAGTCCTGCGTTGATGCCGATTCGGCAACTGCTCAAAGCGCTGCCGGCGTGCGGACTGGAACCGGCGAATGTCTCAGATAATCTGCAACAACTCTGGTCGAACGCACGCTGGGATGGCTTGGCGGTCGGTTTGTCGACGCAGACGCAAGCGGCGATGGGCGTTGCGCTGAGCCGTATTCCGGGGATCGCCGACGCGCAACTGACGGCGCAGCCATCGCTCGATTCGCAGCACGTGTGGCATTGCATCGAAACCCAATCCAGCGAAGCGGCGCTGCTGCTGTTTTGCCCTACAGCCACTCAGGAAATTACTGACGAAGCCGCTTGGCGTTTGCTCGCGCATTTGAGCCAAACCGCGTTTTACCAACGCCTGCGCGTCGAGCTGCAACTGGGTTACGCGGTGTTCAGCGGATTGCGCCAGATGAATGGCCAGACCGGTTTGCTGTTTGGCGTGCAGTCGCCGACGGTCGCGGTGGGCGAATTGCTCGGGCACATCGAACATTTCCTCAGCGGACTGACAGAACTGATCAGTGGCCTCGACGATCACTCCTGGCTCGCGCAACGCCAGGCACTCGCGGATCAATTCGACATCGATGCGCTGCCGAGCGTGCAGGCGGCCGAACTGCTTTGGCAGGCAAAACTGGCCGGCCACTCGTCGGATTACCTCTCGCAACTTGGTGAAACCATTTTGTCCATCGACCGAGCCGAATTGTTCGCCGCCGCCCAGCGTCTGAATAACGCGGCAGCCGGTTGGCGCTGTATCGCCAACACGCCGTGCCCCGGCGGTCTTTGGCAAGTGGCGAAATGATCATTACGGGCGCTGCAATTAGCTTTCTCAAACTTTCACGGGCAAGCGCTCGGTAATTTTGAGTAACATAGCCGCCTAACTATCTGAACATCTCCGGCTGGAGGTGGACTATATGTATAGGTCTCAGCTGTCCCATCCACCTGAAAGGAGCACTTTTATGTCCTGGTCCAAACCTGCTTACACCGACCTGCGTATCGGCTTTGAAGTCACCATGTACTTCGCAAGCCGCTAAGTTTGTCCTGTGTCACAGCGCCTCGGTTTGCCGAGGCGTTTTTATTTTCGGTTTTCAAATGATGGAGCGGCCATGTTTGTCCAGATTCTAGGTTCCGCCGCCGGCGGTGGTTTCCCGCAGTGGAATTGCAACTGCGTGAACTGCGCCGGTTTTCGCGACGGCAGCCTGAACGCCAAGGCGCGTACCCAATCGTCCATCGCGATTTCCGATGACGGCGTGAATTGGGTGCTGTGCAATGCGTCGCCGGACATCCGCGCCCAGCTCCAGAGCTTCGCCCCGATGCAACCGGGCCGTGCGCTGCGCGATACCGGGATCAGCGCGATCATCCTGATGGACAGCCAGATCGACCACACCACCGGTCTGCTCAGCCTGCGCGAAGGTTGCCCGCATCAGGTCTGGTGCACCGACATGGTCCACGAAGACCTGAGCAGCGGTTTCCCGTTGTTCACCATGCTGACCCATTGGAACGGCGGGCTGAACTGGAACCGCATCGAGCTCGACCAGAGCTTCAGCGTCCCGGCGTGCCCGAACCTGCGTTTCACCCCGCTGCCCTTGCGCAGCGCCGCCCCGCCCTACTCGCCGCACCGTTTCGACCCGCACCCGGGCGACAACATCGGCCTGATCGTGGAAGACCTGAGCACCGGCGGCAAACTGTTTTACGCGCCGGGGCTGGGCAAAGTCGACGCGTCGCTGCTGGACATCATGGCCGGCAGCGATTGCCTGCTGGTGGACGGCACGATGTGGGATGACGACGAAATGCAGCGTCGCGGCGTCGGCACCCGTACCGGTCGGGAAATGGGCCATTTGGCGCAGAACGGCCCCGGCGGCATGCTGGAAGTGCTCGAACAACTGCCCAAGCAGCGCAAAGTGCTTATCCACATCAACAACACCAACCCGATCCTCGACGAAGATTCACCGGAGCGCGCGGAACTGGCGCGGCGTGAGGTTGAAGTGGCGTATGACGGGATGAGTATTGTGTTGTAGCTGACGGCCCTTCGCGGGCAAGCCTCGCTCCTACAGGGCATAGCGAAGAACCTGTAGGAGCGAGGCTCGCCCGCGAAAGCGTCCGACCCGACACCAAAGAATCCACCGGTCCTACCCGGAGAACCGAAATGACTGACACCGCAATGTCCCCCACCGAGTTCGAAGCCGCCCTGCGCGCCAAGGGCGCCTATTACCACATCTATCACCCGTATCACGTGGCGATGTATGAAGGTCGGGCGACGCGTGAACAAATTCAGGGCTGGGTGGCGAACCGCTTCTACTATCAGGTGAACATCCCCCTGAAGGACGCGGCGATCCTCGCCAATTGCCCGGACCGCGAGATCCGCCGCGAGTGGATTCAGCGCCTGCTCGACCATGACGGCGCGCCCGGTGAAGACGGCGGCATCGAAGCGTGGCTGCGCCTCGGCCAGGCGGTTGGCCTAGATCCGGACCAGTTGCGCTCGCAGGAACTGGTGCTGCCCGGCGTGCGTTTCGCTGTCGATGCCTACGTCAATTTCGCCCGTCGGGCCAGTTGGCAGGAAGCCGCCAGCAGCTCGTTGACCGAACTGTTCGCGCCGCAGATCCACCAATCGCGCCTCGACAGCTGGCCGCAGCATTACCCGTGGATCGACCCGACCGGCTACGAATATTTCCGCACTCGCCTGGGTCAGGCGCGGCGCGATGTCGAGCACGGTCTGGCGATCACTTTGCAGCACTACACCACCCGGGCCGGCCAGGAGCGCATGCTGGAAATTCTCCAGTTCAAACTGGACATTCTTTGGAGCATGCTCGATGCCATGACCATGGCGTATGAGCTCAATCGCCCGCCGTATCACAGCGTGACCGAGCAACGGGTCTGGCATAAAGGAATCATCTTATGAGTTTCGATCGCAGCAGAGTCCCCACCTGGCGTCAGGGTTACCGCTACCAATACGAACCGGCGCAGAAGGGCCACGTGCTGCTGTACCCGGAAGGCATGATCAAACTCAATGAAAGCGCCGCGTTGATCGGCGGCTTGATCGACGGCGAACGTGATGTCGCGGCGATCATCGTCGAACTGGAGGCTAAATTCCCCGGTGTGCCCGAGCTCGGTGAAGACATCGAGCAATTCATGGAGGTCGCCCGTGCTGAGCACTGGATCGAACTTGCCTGACACCGTGTCGGACAAGTTACCGCCCAAACCGGAAATCGGCCTGCCACTGTGGCTGCTGGCCGAGCTGACGTATCGCTGCCCGCTGCAATGCCCGTACTGCTCCAATCCGCTGGATTTCGCCGAGCAGGGCAAAGAGCTGAGCACCGAACAGTGGATCAAGGTGTTTCGCGAAGCGCGGGAAATGGGCGCGGCGCAACTGGGTTTCTCCGGCGGCGAACCGCTGGTGCGCCAGGACTTGGCCGAACTGATCGCCGAGGCGCGCAAGTTGGGTTTCTACACCAACTTGATCACCTCGGGCATTGGCCTCACCGAGCAGAAAATCAGCGACTTCAAGAAGGCCGGCCTGGACCATATCCAGATCAGTTTTCAGGCCAGCGACGAGCAGGTGAACAACCTCCTGGCCGGCTCGAAAAAAGCCTTCGCGCAGAAACTCGAAATGGCCCGCGCGGTGAAGGCGCACGGTTATCCGATGGTGCTGAACTTCGTCACTCATCGACACAATATCGACAAGATCGACCGGATCATCGAGCTGTGCATTGCGCTGGAAGCCGACTTCGTCGAGCTCGCGACTTGCCAGTTCTACGGTTGGGCGCAGCTCAATCGTGTCGGTTTGTTGCCGACCAAGGAACAACTGGTCCGCGCCGAACGCATCACCAACGAATACCGCGCCAAACTGGAAGCAGAAGGGCATCCGTGCAAACTGATTTTTGTCACGCCGGATTACTACGAAGAACGCCCGAAAGCCTGCATGAATGGCTGGGGCAGTATTTTTCTCACCGTCACGCCGGACGGCACCGCGCTGCCCTGTCACGGTGCCCGACAGATGCCGGTGCAATTTCCCAACGTGCGCGATCACACCATGCAACACATCTGGTACGACTCGTTCGGCTTCAACCGCTTTCGCGGTTACGACTGGATGCCCGAGCCGTGCCGCTCCTGCGACGAGAAAGAAAAGGACTTCGGTGGCTGTCGCTGCCAGGCGTTCATGCTCACGGGCGATGCAAGCAATGCCGACCCGGTGTGCAGCAAATCGGAACATCACGGCGTGATTCTCAAGGCCCGCGAAGAAGCCGAGCACGCGACTCAAACCATTGAACAACTGGCCTTTCGCAATGAACGAAACTCACGACTCATCGCTAAAGGCTGAGCCTTTCAGCGCGCTCAAGGCTGTCGCTGCCGGCATCGATTTTGCTGAAGTGCAACTCGGTCGCCATGGCTTGTTCTGGAACGAATACCGTCCCGAGGACGGCACTTGCCGGATCTGGCACTGGCGCGACGGGCAAGCCCACTGCATGACGCCGCCAGGTTTCAGCGTGCGCAGCCGCGTGTACGAATATGGCGGCGGCGCGTTTTGTCTGACTGATGACGGGGTAGTTTTCGTCAACGAGGCCGACCAGCAGCTGTATCGCCAGTCGCTGAACAGCGAAACCCCGCAGGCGCTGACCTCGAATGAGTGCCGATATGGCGATCTGCAATTCGCTGATGGCCAAGTGTTGGCGGTTGAAGAAAACCACGATCAGCATCGGTTGGTCGCCATCGACCTCGCGGATGGCACGCGTCATCTGCTGGCCGAAGGTGCGGATTTCTATGCGGCACCGACGCTGAGCCCGGACGCCCGGCGCCTGGCGTGGATCGAGTGGAGCCGGCCCGACCAACCGTGGACCGCAACGCGTCTGATGGTTGCCGAGCGTGAGGATCAGGCCAGTTTCGGCGCGCCGCGCTGTGTGGCGGGCGATGCTGGCGAAGAGTCGTTGCAGCAGCCGCGTTTTGATCAGGGCGGTCGTTTGTATTGCCTGACCGATCGCAACGGGTTTTGGCAGCCATGGGCGGAGTCGGCTGATGGCTTGAGCGCGTTGGCGAGCGCCGCTGCCGATCACGGACCGGCGCCGTGGCAATTGGGCGGCAGCACTTGGTTGCCGCTCGGTGGCGAGAATTATCTGGCGAGCTGGACCGAGGGCGGCTTTGGCCGATTGGAGATTCGCGGTGATGTCACTGAAGATTTCACCGGGGATTACACGCGTTTTCGCAGTCTCGCGATGGATGCACAGTGCATTTACTGCATCGCCGCCTCGCCGATCAGTTCTGCCGCAGTGATCGCGATTGACCGCAGCACCGGCGCGGTCAAAACCTTGGCCGGCGGTATCGCCCCGCTGCCTGCCGAACAGGTCAGCCGTCCACAAACCCTGCGTTACCCAAGCGGTTCGGGCGAGGCGCATGGCTTCTTCTACCCGGCCATGACTGCCGAAGCGAAACCGCCGCTGGTGGTGTTTATCCACGGCGGCCCGACGTCAGCCTGCTACCCGATGCTCGACCCGCGCATTCAATATTGGGCACAACGCGGCTTTGCCGTGGCCGACCTCAACTATCGCGGCAGCAGCGGTTATGGCCGCGAATACCGCCAGGCGCTGCACTTGAGTTGGGGCGATGTCGATGTCGAGGATGCTTGCGCGGTGGTGACCTATCTCGCTGAACGCGGAATGATCGACGGCGAAAAAGCCTTCATCCGCGGCGGCAGTGCCGGCGGTTACACGACGCTGTGCGCTCTGGCGTTCCACCAGGTTTTCCGCGCTGGCGCCAGCCTTTATGGCGTCAGCGATCCGGTCGCGCTGGCGAGGGCGACGCACAAGTTCGAAGGCGATTATCTCGACTGGCTGATCGGCGATCCGCAGCTAGACGCCGAACGCTACGCCGCGCGCACACCGCTATTGCACGCGAAAAACATCAGTGTGCCGGTGATTTTCTTTCAGGGAGAACTGGACGCGGTGGTGGTTCCGCAGCAGACCCGCGACATGGTCACGGCGCTGGAGGACAACGGCATTCTGGTGGCGGCGCATTATTACGCGGACGAGCGACATGGCTTCCGCAAGGCCGGGAACCAGGCACATGCGCTGGAACAGGAATGGTTGTTTTATAGGCGGGTGATTGAATCAACCGATTGAGAGCGACTCGCGCCATTCGCGGGCAAGCCTCGCTCCTACAGGGATGGCGCAAAGCCTTGTAGGAGCGAGGCTTGCCCGCGAAAGCAATCTACTTCATGCCACAGGACTCAACGCTTGGCGATGATGTAAACCGCGTGCACGATCCCAGGAATATAACCGCACAACGTCAGCAGAATGTTCAGCCAGAACGCACCCGCGAAACCGACTTGCAGAAACACACCCAGGGGCGGCAACAGAATGGCGATGATGATTCGAATAAAGTCCATGGGGCAGCTCCTGAATTAAGTTGGCTCGTGTGAGCCACACACCCAATCGACCTGCGCCGTTCGTCAGGGTTCAGTGCTTTTTTCAGGCCAGAATCTCAAGACCGTATTTTTGAACGATGCTCAGCAACTTCAGCGCCATGCCACTAGGGTGTTTAGCCCCCGCCTCCCATTGCTTGACTGTCGAGGCGCTCGTGTTCAAATATCGCGCGAATACCGGTTGGCTGACGTTGTTGCTCTCGCGCAGCGCCTTGATTTGCTCCGCCGGTATCGCGTCCGGCACCTTTGCCAGGCACGAGTCGTCGAATTCGCGCATGGTTGCTTTGCTGATTGCACCGATGACGAACAAGGCGCTGGCTGATTCGTGAATTGATTCTGACAATTCGCTATTGAATTTTTTACTCATGAGATATCTCCACAAATTCCTGCATATCCAGCAAGCGCTGGATTTCCATCTCAGTCAGCCCTCCGTATGCCTTGGCTAACTCGCGCAAATCGACTAACTGTCTCGGAGTGATATTGGGCATCGGCATTCCCTGCCGAAGCTCGCTAAAAGGCCATCGATCCAATCACGACTCAAGCGCCAATCGCATTTGGCAAAACGCAGAGACAAAAAAACGCCCCACGCCAAAAGAATCAGGCATGGGGCGATGCGTTATTACCGCGAGACGGTTCGGAAATTCGTGTAGGGCGGTTCTGATCAGACGGCAATCCCTTTGCGGCATTGCAGTTGCGCGGTGCGCACGCGGGAGAAGGCGCGGGCCAGGCGCAGGAGCATTTCGTCGATGTTGGCTTTGCTGACGGTGAGCGCCGGGGTGAAGCGCAGGCAGTCGGGTTGCGCGGCGTTAAGCAGCAAACCTTCGTAGAGCGCCGCTTTGACTACGGCGTCCGCTGAATCTTCTGACAAGGTCAGTCCCCAGAGCAGACCTTGTCCACGCAGTTCGCCGTGAGCATAGCGATGGGATAAACGCCGCAGACCTTCACTCAGGTGCTGGCCGGCTTCCTCGACGTGCTGGAGGAAGCCTTTGTCGTCCACGGTTTCGAGCACTGCCAGGCCGGCAGCGGTCATCAGCGCATTGCCGTGGTGGGTGCCGGTCATTTCGCCGAGGTCGAAACAGCACGCTTTGCCGCGCGCCAGGAGTGCCGCCAGCGGTACGTCGCCGCCCAGCCCTTTGCCGAGCACAACGATGTCGGCGCGTACGTCGCAGGAGTGTTCCGCGAGCAAGCTGCCGCAGCGGCCGATACCGGTTTGCACTTCATCAAGGATCAGCAGAATTCCGAGCTCGCGACAGAGGCGCTCGACGCCTTTGAGGTAATGCGGGTCGGCGGGAATCACGCCGGCATCACTCTGGATTGGCTCGAGCATGATCGCCACGGTTTGCGCGTCTACCGCCGCGTGCATCGCCGGCAGGTCGTTGAACGGCACGTGGCTGAACCCCGGCAGTCGCGGTTCAAAGAGGTTGGTCAGGCTGGAACTGTCCGACGCCGAGATCGTCGCGAGACTACGCCCGTGGCAGCCATTTCTGGCAACGATGATCCGCGAAGCACCACCGCGATAGCGCTGGCCCCACTTGCGCGCCAGCTTGATCGCCGTTTCACAGGCCTCGCTGCCGCTGTTGAGCAGGTACGCCTGATCGCTGCCGGTACTGCGGCAGAGACGCTCGGCGAGGTTGAGCATGCCGCGGTTATGTAGGCCGAAACCTGGATTAATCAGCGCCTGAGCCTGATCGGCAATGGCCCTGACCAACACCGAAGCGCTATGGCCCAAGCTGTTGGCACCGCCGCCCTGGGTGAAATCCAGATACGCGCGGTCGTCGCTGTCCCACAGCCACGAACCCTGCCCTCGCACGAATATCTGCTTCGGCCGCTCGACGCTGGGCATCAGGCACTCGCTGGAAAGGTTGTCGTTGCAAGTCGGTTTGGACGCGTCCATCGCCAAGTCGTCGAGGCTGCGCGGGCTGGCTGTATTGCGGCGCAAATTGAACAGATTCATCGCAAAAAACCTCCGTTGAGGTGTTTTGCCGTGTCTGTGTAAAAACCTATGTAAACACCATCGCTGCAAACGCTATTCATCGCGCTTTCCGGCCCTGTAAGCCTTGTGAATGCGGTTAGACTAGGCGCCGGCACGGCCGTGAGCCATTTCGATTTCACAGCATTTTCGATAAGTGTTACTTATGGATTTCAAGCAACTGCGTTATTTCGTCGCGGTCTACGAAGAGGGCCATGTCGGCCGGGCTGCCGAGCGACTGTCGATCTCGCAACCGGCGCTGTCGCAGCAAATCCGCCATCTCGAACAAAACCTCGATGTCAGCCTGTTCGAGCGCAGCAGCAAACGGTTGTTGCCGACGTTGGCCGCGCACACGCTGTACAACCACGCGCTGCCGCTGCTGGATGGGATGCAGCGGGCGCGCGAAGCGCTGGGCAATTTCAAGGGCCAGGCGTTGCGCACACTGGCGATTGGCGTGCTGCAAACGGTGCACACCAGTCTGGTGCCGCAAATGCTCGAACGGGTGCGCAAGGCGCAGCCGCATCTTGTCGTGCAGATCTACGAATTGACGGGTCTGGAGATCGAGCGGCGCCTGCTCAACGGTTCGCTGGACATCGGCATCAGCTACCTGCCGCCACGTCAGCCGGGGCTGCATGGCGTGCTGCTGTACGAAGATGAACTGACGCTTGTCATCCCGGCGGAGCATCCGTTGCGGGAATTCAAGAAAGTCTCGATGAGTCAGGCGGCCGAGCTGCCGATGTTGCTGCTGGGCGAGGAATTTCAGCTGCGGCAGATCTGGCAAACGCAACTGGCCAACCTCGGCCGGCGGCCGCAGGTGCAAGCTGAATTGAACAACATGGCGGGCATTCTCGACAGCTTGCCGCATACCCGGCTGGCGACGGTGCTGCCGGGGCGCTCGCAAAAAGCTTTGGGCAACCATGAACTGCTGTGGAAACCGATTACCGAACCGCGCGTGCCGCTGAACGTCGGATTGGTCTGTCGAGATGTGCAACGGCAGCAGGCCTCGTTGGCGCTATTGCAGACGTTGCTGGAGGAAGTGCTGAACGGACCGGAAGATCGCTTAGTCGGCCCGGCGAAACCGGCCTGATGGCTGGGCCGGGCACTTTTCTGCAGGCAAAAGAAAACCCCGCCGAAGCGGGGCTTTGCAGACTGTTTCCCTGACATCCATTTCACTCCGCCGTCCTGGCAGAATCCTACGTGTCCCTGTTGTTGCTTTGCGCTTCCTGCGCGACGTCCATGTGAAGTAGATTAACTGTGGATCCAATCGGCGCCAATGGGAGAACAGCAGCACGTCATGTAAGAGATTGCTTACATGACTTTACATGGTCAGAACTGCGCAGCGTCGAGCAGGAACAGCGACTCGCTGCCAGCCTTCACCGAGGCGCTCAACGAGTGGATACGCGGCAGCAGACGGGCGAAGTAGAACCGCGCGGTGCCCAGCTTGCTGGCGTAGAAATCTTCCTGCGCTTCTTTGCCGAACGCCGCTTTGGCCATCAACGCCCACATATAGGCGTAGGAAACGTATCCAAACGCTTGCAGATACTCGACCGACGCCGCGCCGATTTCATTCGGGTTGTTTTTCGCCCGGTCGAGCAGCCACGAAGTCAGCTCATCGAGAGTGGTTACCGCGTCGTTCAACGGCTTGGTGAACTCCGCCAGATCGGCGCTGGCCGTTGCGGTGAAGTGGCGGATTTCGTCGGCGAACAGGTTATAGAACGCCCCGCCGCTGCCAACAATCTTGCGCCCGACCAGGTCCAGCGCCTGGATGCCGTTGGTGCCTTCGTAAATCTGCGTGATGCGCACGTCGCGCACCAATTGCTCCTGGCCCCACTCGCGGATGTAGCCGTGGCCGCCGAAAATCTGTTGGCCATGCACAGTGGTTTCCAGGCCCAGATCGGTGAGGAACGCCTTGGCCACTGGCGTCAGTAGCGCCACCAGATCTTCCGCACGTTTGCGTGTGGTCGGGTCTTCGCTGAACTTCGCGGTGTCCAACTGCATCGCCACGTACGTCGAGAACGCGCGACCGCCCTCGTTCGAGGCTTTCATGGTCAGCAACATCCGGCGCACGTCCGGGTGGACGATGATCGGGTCAGCAACTTTGTTTTTGTTCTGCGCGCCGGTTGGCGAACGGCTTTGCAGACGATCGCGCGCGTATTCGATGGCGTTCTGGTAAGAACGCTCGCCGGTCGCCAGGCCCTGAATGCCGACGCCCAGACGCTCGTAGTTCATCATGGTGAACATCGCCGCCAAGCCTTTATTCGGCTCGCCGACGATGTAACCGACGGCTTCGTCGAAGTTCATCACGCAGGTCGCGGAGGCCTGGATGCCCATTTTGTGTTCGATCGAACCGCAATTCGCCGGGTTGCGCGCGCCGAGGCTGCCGTCAGCGTTGACCATGAATTTCGGCACGAGGAACAGCGAAATGCCTTTCGGACCGGCCGGCGCGTCGGGCAATTTCGCCAGCACCAAGTGAATGATGTTTTCGGTCAGGTCGTGCTCGCCACCGGTGATGAAGATTTTGGTGCCGCTGACTTTGTAGGAACCGTCGGCCTGAGGCTCAGCCTTGGTGCGGATGATCCCGAGGTCGGTGCCGGCATGCGGCTCGGTCAGGCACATGGAACCGGCCCAGACGCCGGAGTACATGTTCGGCAGGTACGCAGCTTTCAATTCTTCGCTGGCGTGGGCGTTGATCGACAGGCAGGCGCCGGCCGTGAGCATCGGGTACAAGCCGAACGACAGGCTTGCGGAGTTGACCATTTCTTCGACTTGCGCCGAAACCGCCTTGGGCATGCCCATGCCGCCGTAAGCCGGATCGCCGCCGACGCCAACCCAGCCGCCCTCGGCATAGGTCTGGTAAGCCTGTGGGAAACCTGCCGGCGTGGTCACGGCACCGTCCGCCCAATGGCAACCTTCTTCGTCGGCTGCACGGCTCAGTGGCGCGATGCTTTTGCTGGTGACCTTGCCCGCTTCTTCGAGAATCGCTTCGACGGTTTCGGCGTCGACGGTGTCGGCCAGTGCCGGCAGTTCGGCCCAGAGCTTGGCGACCTCGAACACTTCATTGAGGACGAAGCGCATATCGCGCAGGGGCGCTTTGTAGTCAGCCATGGCAAACCTCGCAGGATCTAAACAGGTGATTCACAGGAAATGTGTTTTCGTTGGGCCCGAGTGTAACCCAACAACTTTTACGACACATAGGGTCAGCTCATGACCGATTTGTAATCTTTAGTCACTGCGATTTGTCTGCTGAATCGCAATCGCGGGCAAGCCTTGCTCCCACAAGCGTTCAGCCAATGCAGACTTGCGAACGGCACTGAACCTGTGGGAGCAAGGCTTGCCCGCGATGCTTTTCATGGGCTCGCCATCAAAGCGCAAACATCTGCGCCGGCAATTTCATCAAACAATCACTCCCGGCCTCGATCGCCGCCCGATGCGCAGCGGTGCGTGGCAGCAATCGCTTGAAGTAAAACTCGCACGTCGCCAGTTTCCCGCGCAGGTAATCGGCATCGCCGCTGCCCGCGTCCAACTGTTGCTGCGCCGTCAGCGCCATGCGCAGCCACAAGTAGCCGAGGATGATGTAGCCGCTGTACATCAAATAATCCACGGACGCGGCGCCGACCTCGTCGGCATTCTTCATCGCCGCCATGCCGATCTGCGTAGTGACTTCGCCCCACTGCTGGTTCAAGCCATTGAGCTGCGCGACGAACGCGCCCAGTTGCGGATGCTCGGCATTCGCCGCGCAAAACTTATGGACGATTTTGGTAAACCCGCGCAGCAGTTTGCCCTGGCTGCCGAGCACTTTGCGCCCGAGCAAGTCCAGCGCCTGAATGCCGTTGGTGCCTTCATAAATCGGTGCAATCCGGCAGTCGCGTACCAGTTGCTCCATGCCCCATTCGCGGATAAAACCGTGGCCGCCGAAGACCTGCATACCGTGGTTGGTCACTTCCAGGCCGGTGTCGGTCATGAACGCTTTGCAGATCGGCGTGAGAAACGCCAACAAGTCCTCGGCGTCCTGCCGCGCGGTCGCGTCGGCGCTCAGATGCGCGGCATCGAGTAATTGCGCGGTGAAATAAGTCAGCGCGCGGTTGCCTTCGTTGAAGGCTTTCATGGTCAGCAACATGCGCCGCACGTCGGGGTGGACGATGATCGGGTCAGCGGCTTTTTCCGGGGCTTTGGCGCCGGTCAGCGAGCGCATTTGCAGGCGATCGTTGGCGTATTTGATCGCGCCCTGGAAGCTCGCTTCACCCAGACACAAGCCTTGCATGCCGGTGCCCAGGCGCGCGTGGTTCATCATGGTGAACATGCAATTGAGGCCTTTATTGGCCTCGCCGATCAAAAAGCCCTTTGCCTGATCAAAGTTGAGCACGCAGGTGGCCGAGGCCTTGATGCCCATTTTGTGCTCGATGGAACCGCAGGAAACGCCATTGCGCTCACCCGCAGCGCCCTCGGCGTCGGGTAGGAATTTAGGCACGATAAACAGCGAAATGCCCTTGGTGCCTGCGGGAGCATCCGGCAGTTTCGCCAGCACCAAGTGGATGATGTTGTCGCTCAAATCGTGCTCGCCGGCGGAAATGAAGATCTTGCTGCCGGTGATCGCGTAACTGCCATCGGCGTCAGGCACCGCGCGGGTCTTGATGATGCCCAGATCAGTGCCGCAATGGGCTTCGGTCAGGCACATGGTGCCGGTCCACTGGCCGGCCGTCAGTTTGCTCAGGTAGGTGTTTTTCTGCTCTTCGGTGCCGTGGGCGTGGATCGCCGACATTGCGCCGTGGGTCAGGCCGGGGTACATGCCCCAGGAGGTGTTGCTGGAACCGACCATTTCGCTGATGACCAGCCCCAGCGAACTCGGCAAACCTTGGCCACCGTACAGCGGATCCGCCGCCAGACCATGCCAGCCACCTTCGACGTATTGTGCGAAAGCCTGCTTGAAGCCTGTAGGCGTTGTTACCACGCCATTGTCGAAATGGCAGCCCTCTTCGTCACCGCTGCGATTGAGCGGCGCGAGGACGTTTTCACAGAATTTCGCGCCTTCTTCGAGGATCGCGTTGACCATGTCCGGGCTGGCGTCAGTCGCCCCCAGCGCGGCGTAGTTGTGGTGAAAGTCGAAGACGTGGTCGATCAGAAAGCGCATGTCGCGCAGGGGGGCTTTGTACTCGGGCATGGTCGTTTCTCCGGCAGCAGATCAGCCAAACCTACTGCCGCGCACCACGCCTCACAATCACAGTCCAGACGCTGAATGCGCCATCATCACTCAACCCGCAGCGGCGTCCATGCGCACGGCGCCACGGCGGCTCTGGCCGAACGCAACGACGCAATTTCGCCCGGCACCCTTGGCGCTGTAGAGCGCTTCGTCAGCCGACTTGAGCACTTGTTCAGGGGTGCGCTGCTCCAGACGCTCGGCGACGCCGATGCTGACCGTCACCGAAACGCTGGACGCGCCGGAGCCGGCTCGACGCTGACGTCCCTGTTGGTCGTCTTGCGGCCGGTCGGGGTTGCGCAGTTGAATGTTGTAGGTCGCAATCGACTCGCGGATGACTTCCAGGTGCGGCATGCACTCTTCGAGCGTCTTGCCCGCAAACACCAGGGCGAATTCCTCGCCGCCATAGCGATATGCCCTACCGCCACCGCTGATTTTCGACAGTTTGCTGGCGACTAATCGCAGCACCTGATCGCCAACATCGTGGCCGTGGGTGTCGTTGAATTTCTTGAAATGATCGACGTCGCTCATCGCCAGCACGTAATTGCGCCCCAGCCGCTGCATGCGCTCGTTCAAGGCGCGGCGGCCTGGCAAACCGGTGAGTTCGTCACGGAAGGCCATTTGGTAGGCTTCGTGAGCGACCGCCGAGGCAATCATCAACATCACTTGGCTGCACATGATGTTCAGGGTAAACGGCAGGATGAAGGTTTTCGGCAACATCCAGAACAACCCGAGCAAACCGACCAGTTGCGCAGCGTGCAGCGGTCGCGGATGGCGCCAGTATTGCCAGGCCAGCAGTACAAACGCGGCGATGAACACCGGATAGGACAACTGGATCAGGCTCATCCACGCGCCGTGCAACGCCGGCCAGCGAATCTCCGATAACCACATCAGCAACGCCTGCGGATAACTCTGCTCGATGCCCAGCGCCACGCTGCCGAACGCCAGCAACACGGCGAAACGCGCCACCATGTCCTGAAACAAATGCGTGCGTTCCTGCCACGCCGCGAACAGCCCGAACAACAGCGGCAGCAGCAGGCAACAGAGGTGGAACACCACTGCGGCGTCTTCGCGAACCTTGCCGTTGTCGCGGTAATAGTCGGTCTGGGTGTCGAGCAAAAAGTAGGCGATGTACACCGTGACCATCAGAAACAGTTCGCGCTGACGTCGGTAAACCGCGCAATACGCGCCGCCGAGCAACAGCACCAAGGTCGGCAGCACGTTGAACAGCGAGGTGAAAAAGACGTTGAGATCCTTGATATACGCAGCCGAAAGCCCTGCGAGCAGCAGCAGGAGTGAAGGCAGGAAGTGGCTGAAACGTACAGCGGAAGAACGCGGCAAGGGGTAAAGCTCCGACCCGGCAAACAAAGATGGCATTGTGCCTGCAATTGGCGCAGTTAAGCACATGCAATGTGATGTCTGTCACACCGCCCACTCTATAACGGCAGGTTTCGGCGATTTCTTAGTGTTGCAGTCGGGAATTATTCAGCGCAGCACTCGACGTTTTGCGCAGGCACAAAAAAGCCGCTGCTCTCGAAAGAGCAGCGGCCGGTTGAAGCGACCGCGGCGGGCTTAGTAACCCAGGGCGAAGTCTTCTTCTTTCATGTCCATCAGGTTGTTGGCGCCCGACAGCATGGTCACCACGTGGGTGCGGGTACGCGGCAGGATGCGCTGGAAGTAGAAGCGCGCAGTCTGCAGCTTGGCGGTGTAGAACGCTTCTTCGGAGGTGCCGGCCGCGAGTTTCTCGGCTGCCAGACGTGCCATGTCAGCCCAGAAGTAAGCGAGGCAGGCGTAACCGGAGTACATCAGGTAATCCACCGACGCCGCGCCGACTTCTTCGCGATCTTTCATGGCGGCCATACCGACCTTCATGGTCAGCTCGCCCCATTCCTTGTTCAGTGCAGCCAGCGGCGTAACGAATTCCTGAACGGCTTCGTTACCTTCGTTGGTCTGGCAGAACTTGTGGACGATCTTGGTGAAGCCTTTCAGGGCCTCGCCTTGAGTCATCAACACTTTACGGCCCAGCAAGTCGAGTGCCTGGATGCCGGTGGTGCCTTCGTACAGCATCGAAATGCGGCTGTCGCGAACGTTCTGCTCCATGCCCCACTCGGCGATGAAACCGTGGCCACCGTAGATTTGCACACCGTGGTTGGCGGATTCAAAACCGACTTCGGTCATGAAGGCTTTGGCGATTGGAGTCATGAAGGCCAGCAGTGCGTCGGCTTTCTTCTTCTCTTCTTCGTCCACGCCGTATTTGACGATGTCGACCTGCTTGGCGGTGAAGTAAACCATCGCGCGGTTGCCTTCGGCGAACGCCTTCATGGTCAACAGCATGCGACGTACGTCAGGGTGCACGATGATCGGGTCAGCGGCTTTTTCTGGCGCTTTCGGGCCCGTCAGCGAACGCATTTGCAGACGATCGCGAGCGTATTTCAGGCCGCCCTGGAAGCCGATCTCGGCGTGCGCCAGACCTTGCAACGCAGTGCCCAGACGCGCGGTGTTCATGAAGGTGAACATGCAGTTCAGGCCTTTGTTCGCCGGGCCGATCAGGTAACCGGTGGCCGCGTCGAAGTTCATCACGCACGTGGCGTTACCGTGGATGCCCATTTTGTGTTCCAGGGAACCGCAGGTCACGGCGTTACGCTCGCCGATCGAACCGTCAGCGTTCGGCATGAACTTCGGCACGATGAACAGCGAGATGCCTTTGGTGCCGGCCGGTGCATCCGGCAGACGGGCGAGGACGATGTGGACGATGTTGTCGGCCATGTCGTGTTCACCGGCCGAGATGAAGATCTTGGTGCCGGAAACCTTGTAGGAACCGTCGGCCTGAGGTTCAGCCTTGGTGCGCAGCATGCCCAGGTCGGTGCCGCAGTGCGGTTCGGTCAGGCACATGGTGCCGGTCCATTCGCCGGACACCAGTTTGGTCAGGTACGCGTCTTGTTGCTCAGGCGTGCCGTGCTCGGAAATGGTGTTCATCGCGCCGTGCGACAGGCCTGGGTACATGCCCCACGACCAGTTGGCTTCGCCAACCATTTCGCTCACGGCCAGACCCAGCGACTCCGGCAGGCCCTGGCCGCCGTGCTCGACGTCGTGCGCCAGGCTCGGCCAGCCGCCTTCGACAAATTGCTTGTAGGCTTCTTTGAAGCCAGTCGGGGTTTTAACCCCGGACTCGCTCCAGGTGCAGCCTTCGGTGTCACCCACGCGGTTCAGCGGAGCCAGCACCTGCTCACAAAACTTGGCGCCTTCTTCGAGAATGGCGTCAACCATGTCCGGAGTTGCGTCTGCGCAAGCCGGAAGGCTCGAATAATGCGCTTCGTAGCCGAGCAGCTCGTCACAAACGAAGCGAATATCACGCAAGGGGGCCTTGTAGTCAGGCATAGCGATAAACCTCTGCTGATGTAACCGGGAATGAACGACCGCATTGATTTGTTGTGACGGTCAAACAGTTGTTTGAAACATACGTTTACGCCCAAATCTTGTCAAGCGCCGATCTTTTGCCGTTCGTCATCACGCTCGCATTCATAACGGCCACACAGCCGCGAACCGCCGCCGACATCGCGCCATGCCACAGACAAAAGATTAGTTGAGGAAGAAAGACTTACGCAGAAAAACGCCGCGAAGATTCGCGGCGTTGGGGAAGCGGATTGAGCAAATAATCAGGCGTAAGTATCAATCAACGTGCCGAGCACTTCATCGGAAGCCTTGGCGACTTTCGCTCCAAGCTCGACCTGCAACTTGCCCTGAGACATCTCGACCATATCGCTGGCGAAGTCCGAGCGCTGACTGCGATCAACCGAACGCAGGCGATCGACCTGCACATCCGAAGACTGACCGACCGGCACCCGTTCGACAGCAGCACCGGCGATCTGGCCGGCAGCCTGATCGATACGGTTCTGCCCGGTCTGGATAGTGTTCAGACCGGCATAAAAAGCGCTGTTACCTGAGATTTCCATGGGAGAACTCGTCCTGTGAAGGAACAACAGCGGCCATTGAACCAGACGCACCGGCAAAACACCCGACAAAAACACTAATGGCACAGTGCCTTGCCATAGGCAAAAACATTAATCGAGCAAGTCCAGTTGCAGATGCTCCGCCACCGCTTCCGCCGATAACGCCTTGAGTTTCGGCACTCGCCCCAGGCACGGCGCGGGGATGCGCTCGGCCAGTGTCGCGAGGTTCTCCTCCAGCCGCGAAGTCTTCGGCTCGATGATATTGGCCACCCATCCGGCCAACTGCAGCCCGTCATTGGCAATCGCTTCAGCCGTCAATAGCGCATGGTTGATGCAGCCCAGCCGCACGCCGACCACCAGAATCACCGGCAGATTCAGCGCCATCGCCAGGTCCGACAGATTGTCCTGATCGGCCAGCGGCACGCGCCAGCCGCCGGCGCCTTCGATCAAAGTGAAATCGGCCTGCAGATCGAGAATTTCACGCATCGGCGTCAGCAACGATTGCACAGTCAACGCTACGCCCGCCTCGCGCGCCGCCAGATGCGGGGCGATTGCCGGCTCGAACGCCACCGGATTGACCTGTGCATACGTCAGCGGCAGCGAACACTGCGCCAGCAACGCCAACGCGTCGGCGTTACGCAAACCTTTCGGCGTCACCTCGCAGCCAGACGCCACCGGTTTCCCCGCCGCAGTGCTTAAACCAGCCGACCGCGCGGCGTGCAGCAAACCGGCGGCGACCGTGGTCTTGCCGACGTCAGTGTCAGTGCCGGTGATGAAATAAGCTGCGCTCATAGGGGTTTCTCCAGCACGGCGTAAACCACTTGATAAGTCGCCGGCAATCCCTGCGCCTGACGAAACGGCTCATACGCCTCGATCAGACCGAGGATCCGCGCCCGGCCAGTCAAACCACCGGGCCGCCCGGGATTCAAATTGTGCGCGCCGAGGGCCTTGAGCTCATGGGTCAGGCTGCGCACGTCCAGGTAATGCAACACATGCGCAGTGTTTTGCAGGCTCACAACCCTCAAGCCACTGGCCGCACACAGTTGTTGATACGTCGCGAACTCGCGGAAACGGTTCACATGCACCAGCCCATCCACCTGCCGCCAGCTATCGCGCAATTCGTAGAGCGTGCCGACACACAGACTAGCAAACGCAAAAATCCCGCCCGGTTTCAGCGCCCGGTTCGCTTCGCTGAGCACCGAGGCGAAATCCGCACACCACTGCACCGCGAGGCTGGAGAAGATCAGGTCGCAGGTCGAATCCTGCAGCGGCAGACGCTCGGCATCACCCGCGATGAAATGCGTGGCGCCGCCCAATGGCCGGGCGTGCTCAAGCATGCCCTCGGCAATGTCCAGCGCCACGCCGTGCGCCGCCGCAAAACGCTGCGCCAGCGCCCGGCTGAAATAACCGGTGCCGCAGCCCAGATCCAGCCAACGCTGCGGCGAAAAATCCTCCGGCAAACGGCTCAACAATTGGTTGCCAACATCGCGTTGCAGCTGCGCGACGCTGTCGTAACTGCCCGCCGCGCGGGAAAAGGACGCCGCGACCTGGCGCTTGTCCGGCAAAGCGCCGGGCAGCCGTGGATTGGATAAATCAGTCATCACCGCACTCATGCAAAAAAGCCTGGATCGCCCCGGCCACGCCGTGAGGGTCTTCCAGGAGAAACGCGTGGCTGGCCTGTTCGATCAGGCCGATTTCGACATCCGGCAGCAACGCCAGCAGTTCGCTTGCTGCTTCTGCGGGAACCAGAGCGTCGAGGCCGGCGAACAAATGCAACTGCGGGCCACGAAACGCCTGCAACGCCTGGCGGGTATCCAGTTGCGCGAGAATCTCCAGACCGCTCATCAACACCTGCGCCGAGGCGTGCGGCGCGCCGCCGAGCACCAACCGCGACAACCCGCGCGGGTCATCGGCGCCTTGCGCGCAAAGCAGCGAAAAGCGTTTCAGGGTCATGCGCGGATCAGCGCTGCAACCGGCGAGGAAAGCATCGAAGGATTCACCGGGCATCGCGCTCGGCCATTGCTCATGGGCGACGAATGCAGGATTGCTCGCCAACGTCAGCAAACCGCAGCAACGATCGCCGCGCCGCGCCGCCAACTCGGAGGCGAGCATGCCGCCCAGCGACCAGCCGCCGAGCCAGGCATCCTGCGGCACGCTCGAATCGAGCTCGTCGAGCCATTCTTCGAGATCGCCCGATTGCAGCTCCGGCAACGGCTCGATTTCCACGTGCAAATGTTCATCGAGCCCTTGCAGCGCTGCGGCCAATGGCTCCAGCGGCGAAATCCCGAGGCCCCAGCCGGGCAGCAAAATCAGACGATCACGCATGGCTTGGCTCCGGTCCCAGTTGTGCAAAACAGTCGGCCAGTCCATCTAACAATAGCTGCACCTGCGCCTCGCTGTGCGCGGCGCTCAGGGTCACGCGCAAACGTGCGCTGCCGGCGGGCACGGTGGGCGGGCGGATCGCGGTGACCATCAAGCCGCGTTCGCGCAACATCTGCGACAGGCGCACGGCGCGGCCGGCATCGCCGATCATGATCGGCTGGATCGGGGTGAAGCTGTCCATGAGTTCCAGGCCGATCTGATCGGCGCCTCGACGAAATTGATGGATCAGCACATTAAGGTGCTCGCGCCGCCAATGCTCGCTGCGCAGTAATTCGAGACTTTTCAGCGTCGCGCAGGCCAGCGCCGGCGGTTGACTGGTGGTGTAGATGTACGGACGGGCGAACTGGATCAGGCTTTCGATCAGATCGTCGCTGCCGGCGACAAACGCGCCAGCCGTCCCGAACGCCTTGCCGAGGGTGCCGACCAACACCGGCACATCCTCCTGGCTCAAGCCGAAATGCTCGACGATGCCGCCACCATTGGCGCCCAGCGGACCGAAGCCGTGAGCGTCATCGACCATTAGCCACGCGCCTTTGGCTTTGGCTTCGCGGGCCAGCGCTGGCAAGTCGGCGATGTCGCCGTCCATGCTGAACACGCCGTCGGTGACCACCAGCGTATTGCCGGTGGCTTTCTCCAGACGCTTGGCCAGACTTTCGGCGTCGTTGTGCAGGTATCGATTGAACCGCGCCCCCGACAACAGGCCGGCATCCAGCAGCGAAGCGTGGTTGAGCCGGTCTTCGAGCACCGTGTCGCCCTGCCCGACCAGCGCGGTGACCGCGCCGAGGTTGGCCATGTAGCCGGTGGTAAACAGCAGCGCACGCGGGCGCCCGGTGAGGTCGGCCAGCGCTTCTTCCAGTTGATGATGCGGCGTGCTGTGGCCGATCACCAAGTGTGAAGCGCCGCCACCGACGCCCCAACGCGATGCACCGGCGCGCCAGGCTTCGATGACTTGCGGGTGATTGGCCAAGCCCAGGTAATCGTTGTTGCAGAACGCCAGCAATGGCTGGCCATCGACCACCACTTCCGGGCCTTGCGGACTTTCGAGCAGTGGGCGCTGGCGGTAGAGATTGTCGGCACGACGGGCAGCAAGGCGTGCGGCGAGATCGAAAGACATGCAGGCCTCGAAGGTCAGATCACAGAGTGCGAAAACTACACAGTCTCCTGTGGGAGCGAGCTTGCTCGCGATGGCGGCGGCTCAGTCAACATCAATGTTGAATGTCACTCCGTCATCGCGAGCAAGCTCGCTCCCACAGGGATTTGTATTCCATCAGAGGAATGTGTCGGGTCAAACAGCGGCGTTATAGAACTGCTCGCTGCTTTTCTGCTCGACCAACGCTTGCTCGATAGCGGCCTGATGCACTTCATCGGCGTGTTCTTCGCGGGCTTCCGGCAAAATCCCCAGGCGCGAGAACAGTTGCATGTCCTTGTCAGCCTGCGGGTTGGCGGTGGTCAGCAGTTTGTCGCCGTAGAAAATCGAGTTGGCCCCGGCGAAAAACGCCAGCGCCTGCATCTGCTCGTTCATCGCTTCGCGGCCGGCGGACAGGCGCACGTGAGATTGCGGCATGAGGATGCGCGCGACCGCGAGCATGCGGATGAAGTCGAACGGGTCGATGTCATCGGCGTTTTCCAGCGGCGTCCCAGCGACTTTCACCAGCATGTTGATCGGCACCGATTCCGGGTGCTCCGGTAGGTTGGCCAACTGGATCAGCAGATTGGCGCGGTCGTCGAGCGATTCGCCCATGCCGAGGATGCCGCCCGAGCAGATCTTCATCCCTGATTCACGCACGTAGGCCAGCGTTTGCAGGCGTTCGCTGTAAGTGCGCGTGGTGATGATGCTGCCGTAGAACTCCGGCGAGGTGTCGAGGTTATGGTTGTAGTAATCGAGGCCGGCCTGGGCCAGCGCTTCGGTCTGGTCCTGGTCGAGGCGGCCGAGGGTCATGCAGGTTTCCAGGCCCATGGCTTTCACGCCTTTGACCATTTCCAGCACGTAAGGCATGTCTTTGGCCGACGGGTGTTTCCACGCCGCGCCCATGCAGAAACGCGTCGAGCCAATGGCCTTGGCGCGCGCAGCCTCTTCGAGGACCTTCTGCACTTCCATCAGTTTTTCTTTTTCCAGCCCAGTGTTGTAGTGGCCGGACTGCGGACAATATTTGCAATCTTCCGGGCAGGCGCCGGTTTTGATCGACAGCAGCGTCGAGACTTGCACGCGATTGGCGTCGAAATGCGCGCGGTGCACCGTCTGCGCCTGAAACAGCAGGTCATTGAATGGCTGAACGAAGAGTGCTCTGACTTCGGCCAAAGACCAGTCATGACGCAGGTTTGCAAAGGTGCTGGCGCTCATGGGTGTTTCCTTGTTTATGCTTGGCTGGCGCCGGGGAATGGAATACCCACAGGCGCGACACGGATGTTCGGCATATTTAAGGAAGAGCGATGCGCTGTCAACCACGATACAAAGGACTGGTTTACATCTGGTTAAAAAACAAACAGCAGTGTTTGTTATGTTCGGAAGTCGCCGAGGAGGCTTCAGCAATCTGTTCAGCCTGCGAAACCGAGCTGCCCTGGCTCGGCGAGCAATGCCGCACCTGCGCCCTGCCGCTGCCCACGTCCGGGCTGACGTGCGGGCAATGTCTGCGGCAACCGCCCGCGTTTGAACAGGTCGCAGCGCCGTGGAGTTACAGCTTTCCGGTGGACACGCTGATCACTCGCTTCAAACACGGCGCGAAGTGGCCGTTTGGCCGCCTGCTCGGCGAACTTCTCGGGCAATACCTGCAACATCGCTTCGATGAAGACCTGCCACGACCGGATGCCCTGGTGCCGGTGCCGCTGGCGAATCAACGCTTGCGCAGGCGCGGGTTTAATCAGGCTGCCCTGCTTGCGCGCTGGTTGAGTGAACAGCTGCAGATCGCCTGCGATGAATCGTTGTTGCTGCGGGTTCAGGACACCAGCGCGCAGCAGGATCTGAATGCCGAGGCGCGCAAACGCAACTTGCGCCACGCCTTTGCGCTGGCGCCGAATGCATCAGTCGCCGGCCGGCATCTGGCACTGATCGATGACGTGCTGACCACCGGTGCCACCGTGCAAACCTTGGCCAAGCTGCTAATCAACGCCGGCGCCGCACGGGTCGACGTCTACTGCCTGGCCCGCACGCCCAAACCTGGCGATGTCATCTAAACCACACAAAACCCCTTGTAGGAGTGAGCCTGCTCGCGATGGCGGTCTTCCAGTCAAAAAACCGGTGACTGACAGATCGCCATCGCGAGCAGGCTCACTCCTACAGGGATTACTCGGTGACTTGACTCCCGCGCTCCAAGCCGCCAACTTGCCTGCCATCACGACCGCCCAAAAGCACCTCGCCATGTCCTTGCCCACGTTGTTGTCCCAGCACATCGTTCGTCGCCCGCAGCGCATCGCGTTGCTGCAGCACATCGCCGAACAAGGCTCGATCACCCGCGCTGCGAAGAGCGCGGGGCTGAGTTACAAAGCCGCGTGGGACGCCATCGACGAGCTCAACAACCTCGCGCAAAAGCCCTTGGTCGGGCGCAGCGTCGGCGGCAAGGGCGGCGGCGGTGCGCGGTTGACCAGCGAGGGCGAAAGGGTCTTGCGCCTGTATCAAAAGCTGCAAGCGTTACAGGCCCAGGTGCTGGAAGCGGCAGAAGATGCCAGCGACCTGGACTTGCTCGGGCGGTTGATGCTGCGCACCAGCGCGCGCAATCAATTGCACGGCACAGTCATGGCGATTGAAGCCCAGGGGCGCAACGACCGCATTCAGTTGCGCCTGGCGGAAGACTTGAGCATCGACGCGCAAATCACCCACGACAGCACCCTGCGCCTGGAGCTGCAAATCGGCACCGAAGTCGTCGCGCTGATCAAGGCTGGCTGGCTGGAATTGTCGGCGCCCGAGCACAGCGCAACACCCGGCGACAATTGCCTGCGAGGCCTCATCGAAGAAATCCTCGACGCCGAAGACGGCCCCAGCGAAGTGCGCATCAGTTTGCCCAACGGCCAGACGCTCTGCGCCCTCGCTGAGCCTCTGCACTTGAAAACCCAAGGCCTGACCGCCGAAAAACCGGTGCTCGTGCAGTTTTCCCCGTCCAACGTTTTGCTCGGCACCCCGCTCTAGCCAGCGCCTGCGCAACCTTTGTTACACCGATCGTGGCAAGACAACTGCAACAAAAGCTTCATCGACCATGATTAAGGTGACTGCAAAAACCTGCAGGGAGCCTGACGTGAGCCTATTAAAAGAACACCAATCCACCGACCTGGAAAAAATGGTCGGCCTTAGCCGTCGTGGCTTCATCAGTGCCGGCGCCCTGTGCGGCGCGGCGATGTTTCTCGGGGGCAACCTGCTGAGCCGCAGCGTGCTGGCCGACAGTGTCAGCACCGGCACCAGCAAATTGCTGGGGTTCGACAGCATCGCCGCCGCCACCAGCGACGCGATCACGCTGCCCAAGGGTTACACCTCTTCGGTATTGATCAGTTGGGGCCAGCCACTGCAGAAAAACGGTCCGGCGTTCGACCCCAGCGGCAACGGCAGCGCACAGGCGCAGGAAGTGCAATTCGGCGACAACAACGACGGCATGAGCCTGTTCGAGTTTCCCGGCGAGAAAGACCGGGCGCTGATGGCGATCAACAACGAATACACCAACTATCGCTACCTCTACCCGCACGGCGGCATGCCGCAATCGGCCGAAGAAGTGCGCAAGGCACTGGCCTGCGAAGGCGTTTCGGTGATCGAAGTGCGGCGCAAGAACGGCCATTGGCAGTTCGTCCAGGGCTCGCGCTACAACCGGCGCATTCATGGCAACTCGCCGTTGCGCGTTGGCGGTCCGGCCGCCGGCCACGCTTTGCTGAAGACCAGCGCCGACCCGCAAGGCACGCGCGTTCTGGGCACCTTCCAAAACTGCGCCAACGGCAAAACGCCGTGGGGCACGTACCTGACCTGCGAAGAAAACTTCACCGATTGTTTCGGCAGCAGTGACGCCGCGCAGACCTTCGACGCCGCGCAAAAACGCTACGGCGCGGTCGCCGCGAGCAAAGAGATCAACTGGCATCAACACGATCCGCGTTTCGACCTGGCGAAGAATCCCAACGAGCTCAACCGTCACGGCTGGGTGGTGGAAATCGACCCGTTCGACCCGCAATCGACCCCGGTCAAACGCACGGCGCTGGGGCGCTTCAAGCATGAAAACGCGGCACTGGCAGAAACCCGCGACGGCCACGCCGTGGTGTACATGGGCGACGACGAGCGCGGCGAATTCATCTACAAATTCGTCAGCCGCGACAAGATCAATCACAAGAACGCCAAAGCCAACCGTGACCTGCTCGATCACGGCACTTTGTACGTCGCGCGCTTCGACGCCGGCGATGGCAATGCTGATCATCCGAAGGGCCAGGGCCAGTGGATCGAGCTGACTCACGGCAAGAATGGCATCGACGCCAGCAGCGGTTTTGCCGATCAGGCCGAAGTGCTGATCCACGCGCGCCTCGCCGCCAGTGTGGTGAATGCGACGCGCATGGATCGCCCGGAATGGATCGTCGTCAGCCCCAAGGATGGCCAGGTTTATTGCACGCTGACCAACAACGCCAAGCGCGGCGAAGACGGTCAACCGGTCGGCGGCCCGAACCCACGGGAGAAAAACGTTTACGGGCAGATCCTGCGCTGGCGCACCGACCGCGATGATCACGGTTCGAAAAGCTTTGCCTGGGACTTGTTTGTGGTCGCCGGCAACCCCGGCGTGCATGCCGGCACGCCGAAGGGCGGCTCGTCGAACATCACCGCGCAGAACATGTTCAACAGCCCGGATGGTCTGGGTTTCGACAAGGCTGGGCGTCTGTGGATTCTCACCGATGGCGATTCGAGCAATGCCGGGGACTTTGCCGGCATGGGCAATAACCAGATGCTCTGCGCCGATCCTGCGACCGGGGAGATTCGGCGGTTTATGGTCGGGCCGATTGGTTGCGAAGTGACCGGGATCAGTTTTTCTCCGGACCAGAAAACCCTGTTTGTCGGGATCCAGCATCCGGGGGAAAACGGTGGTTCGACCTTCCCCGAGCATTTGCCGAACGGCAAGCCAAGGTCATCGGTGATGGCGATTACCCGCGAGGATGGCGGGATCGTCGGCGCCTGATCGGCCCTCATCGCGAGCAGGCTCACTCCCACAGTTGATCGTCTGGGTGACACAGATAATGTGTACACCCAAGATCCCTGTAGGAGTGAGCCTGCTCGCGATGGCGCCAGCTGAAACGACACACAGCACAAGCCCAACCACTAAAGAAGCCTCGTCTGCGCTACCATGCTTGGCCGGACGCGGCAGCCTGCTGCGCGCAGGAGTCAGCATGGCCCACCCGTTTGCAACCCTCACCCCCGATCTCGTGCTGGATGCCGTCGAAAGCATCGGCTTCCTCAGCGACGCGCGCATTCTGGCGCTGAACAGCTACGAAAACCGCGTCTATCAAGTCGGCATCGAAGACTCCGAGCCGCTGATCGCCAAGTTCTACCGCCCACAGCGCTGGACCAACGAAGCGATCCTCGAAGAACACCAATTCACCTTCGAACTCGCCGAGTGCGACGTGCCGGTGGTCGCGCCGATGATTCACAACGGCGTCAGCCTGCACGAACACGCCGGGTTTCGTTTCACCCTGTTTCCGCGCCGTGGTGGCCGCGCGCCAGAGCCGGGCAATCTCGATCAGCTGTATCGCCTCGGCCAATTGCTCGGGCGCCTGCACGCGGTCGGCGCGACCAAGCCGTTCGAGCACCGCGAAGCACTGGGCGTGAAAAACTTCGGCCAGGATTCGCTGAACACCTTGCTCGAAGGCAATTTCATCCCCAAAAGCCTGCTGCCGGCCTACGAGTCCGTAGCGCGCGACCTGCTCAAGCGCGTCGAAGAAGTCTACAAAGCCACGCCGCACCAGAACATCCGCATGCACGGCGATTGCCACCCCGGCAACATGATGTGTCGCGACGAGATGTTCCACATCGTCGACCTCGACGACTGCCGCATGGGCCCGGCGGTGCAGGACATCTGGATGATGCTCGCAGGGGATCGCCAGGAATGCCTCGGCCAATTGTCGGAATTGATGGACGGCTACAACGAGTTTCACGACTTCGACCCGCGCGAACTGGCGCTGATCGAACCACTGCGCGCGTTGCGCCTGATGCACTACAGTGCCTGGCTCGCCCGACGCTGGGACGACCCGGCGTTCCCGCACAGCTTCCCGTGGTTTGGCAGCGAGCGATATTGGGGCGATCAAGTGTTGGCATTGCGTGAGCAGCTGTCTGCGCTCAATGAAGAACCCCTGAAACTCTTTTAAACACCGCAACCCCTGTAGGAGCGAGGCTTGCCCGCGAAGCTTTTGGCGGCCTCAAGGTCCCCTTCGCGGGCAAGCCTCGCTCCTACAAAAACCGAAACACATCTATACAATCCCCTCTTTGTTAGCTGCCTAAGCAAGGATTCTGCATGCAAGCCGCCAACCCGCGTCGCGGGTACATCCTGGGCCTTACTGCCTACATCATCTGGGGACTTTTCCCCATCTACTTCAAAGCCATCGCCTCGGTGCCGGCTGTAGAAATCATCATTCATCGCGTGCTCTGGTCGGCGTTGTTCGGCAGTTTGCTGTTGCTGGTGTGGAAGCACCCAGGCTGGTGGCGCGAGTTGCGCGACAACCCCAAACGCCTGGCGATTCTGGCGCTCAGCGGCACGCTGATTGCGGCCAACTGGCTGACGTATGTGTGGTCGGTGAACAACGGGCGGATGCTTGAAGCCAGCCTCGGTTACTACATCAACCCGCTGATCAACGTGTTGCTGGGGATGTTGATCCTCGGCGAACGGCTGCGGCGCATGCAGTGGCTGGCGGTGGGTCTGGCGGCGGTGGGCGTGGCGCAGCAGGTGTGGCAGGTCGGCAGTTTGCCGTGGGTGTCGCTGGTGTTGGCGCTGACCTTCGGTTTCTACGGGCTGATCCGCAAACAAGCGCCGGTCAAAGCGTTGCCGGGGCTGGTGGTGGAAACCTGGATGCTGGTGCCAATTGCCATTGCGTGGTTGCTGTTCAACCCGGCGGCGGCCAGCGCACAACCGGCGTTCTGGACCACTTCCGAGGCGTGGTGGCTGGTGGCGGCCGGGCCGGTAACGTTGATCCCGCTGGTCTGTTTCAACGCTGCCGCGCGGCATTTGCCCTACACCACGCTGGGATTTCTCCAATACCTGGCGCCGACCCTGGTGCTGCTGCAAGCTGTCCTGCTGTTTGACGAACACATGTCATCCAGCACGCTGGTGGCGTTCATCTTTATCTGGGCGGGATTGGCGATTTACAGCGTCGATGCGGTGATCAGTTTGCGTCGGCGCAGCTGATCAGAAAACGTACAAACCTCTACAGGCCACGTCCCTCGTGGCCTGCATCAATCCTTCCCAAGGTTATCCACAGCGTGATCCCCGCCGTTTGTGCGCAACTTGTTGAAACTGCTGGTTTTTTGATCAGATCCTGAAGAAGCCCGGCCGCCGTGGTCTGGCGGCGCATCTCTACAGGTTATCCACAGGCAGGTGCACGTTTAACTTGGATAACCCTGCTGGCGCTGTCGGCTCATGGCTCGCTGCGCAGGACCAATTCGACCATCAAGTCATCGGCGAGGGTTTCCAGCCGCGATTGCAGCACGTCCAGCGACAAGGTCAGCGGCACCGCGAGAATTGCTTCGGCGTGGAATAACGGCTCGCTGCTCATCGGCGCCGGGCGCACTTCGGTGACCAGACGTTCGAGATTCACCCCTTGCTCGCTCAGCAGCCGAGTGATGTCGCGGACGATGCCCGGACGGTCGTTGCCGACCAGTTCCATGGCAATCGGCTTCCAGGTGCAGGATTGCTCGATGCCGCTTTCGGCGATCAATACGCGAATGCCGTGAGTGGACAGCGCTTGCAGGGCATCGACCAGTTCGTCATAGGCCTCTGCCGGTACGCCGACGCGAAGAATCCCGGCGAACTGCCCGGCCATCCGCGACATGCGGCTTTCCAGCCAGTTGCCGCCGTGCTCGGCGATGCATTGGGCAATGCGCTCGACCTGCCCTGCTTTGTCCGGTGCGAATACAGTGAGTACGAGGTGGTCCATGGCGCAGCCCTCTGTTGTTATAGAAAAAGAAGTATAGGCACGGGTTGTTTGTGGCGAGGGGGCTTGCCCCCGTTCGGCTGCGAAGCAGTCGCAGAATCGGCCAATCTGATTGATCTGAAAATCATCGGGGCCGCTCCGCGCCCCAACGGGGGCAAGCCCCCTCGCCACAAAAGATCAGCATTCAGCCCAAAAATGCAGGGCCACATTGCAGTGCATCGAAGATTATGTGTACAAGTTTTTATATTTAACTGGAACAATCCAATAGTTTTTTGAGAACATCCCGTTCCCCGACATGACTGCAATGCGTCATGGGGTCGCAGAACGACGTAATTAGTCTGATTTTCACAAGCGCAATTCATCATGTAGTATGCCGCTGCGCGCACTACATAACGTTGGATCGATGTCTGCCAAGGCCCACTCGCAACCCGCAAAGCCCCGTCAGCAAGGCCTCCAAGCCGTTGATTGGACCCAACCCAGCCGCCCGCAATGGCATGTACTGGTAGACCGGTTTGTGGTTTAAATGGCCAGAGGCTTCATTGTCATAATTGAAGAGCTGAAAAGCGAAATAGCTGAGCAGAGTGAGGCAAGCAATGACTGAACACGTTCAAGTCGGTGGCCTGCAGGTCGCCAAAGTCCTGTTCGACTTCGTGAACAACGAAGCCATTCCCGGTACCGGCCTCACCGCCGATAAGTTCTGGGCCGGTGCCGACAAGGTCATCCATGACCTGGCGCCGAAGAACAAAGCCCTACTCGCCAAACGCGATGATATCCAGGCTCGTATCGATAGCTGGCACCAATCCCGTGCCGGTCAAGCACACGATGCCGTGGCCTATAAAGCCTTCTTGCAAGACATCGGTTATCTGCTGCCAGAAGCGGCTGATTTCCAGGCAACGACGCAAAACGTCGATGACGAAATCGCCCGCATGGCCGGCCCGCAACTGGTGGTGCCGGTGATGAATGCGCGCTTCGCGCTCAATGCCTCGAACGCTCGCTGGGGCTCGTTGTACGACGCGCTCTACGGCACCGACGCCATCAGCGAAGCTGACGGCGCGGAAAAAGGCAAAGGCTACAACAAGGTTCGCGGCGACAAGGTCATTGCCTTCGCCCGCGCCTTCCTCGACGAAGCGGCGCCATTGGCCGCCGGCTCCCACGTCGATTCCAGCGCTTACAAAATCGTCGACGGCAAACTGGTGGTCGCCCTCAAGGGTGGCAGCAACAGTGGCCTGCGCAACGATGCGCAGTTGATCGGTTTCCACGGTGACGCCGCCGCGCCAACCGCGATCCTGCTGAAGAACAACGGCCTGCATTTCGAAATCCAGGTCGATGCCAGCACTCCGGTCGGCCAGACCGACGCGGCCGGCGTCAAAGACATCCTGATGGAAGCCGCGCTGACCACCATCATGGACTGCGAAGACTCGGTCGCCGCTGTCGACGCCGATGACAAAGTGGTGATCTACCGCAACTGGCTCGGCCTGATGAAGGGCGACCTGTCGGAAGAAGTCTCCAAGGGCGGTCAGACGTTTACCCGCACCATGAACGCCGACCGCACCTACACCGGCGTCGATGGCAAGGAACTGAGCCTGCACGGTCGTTCGCTGCTGTTCGTGCGCAACGTTGGCCACTTGATGACCATCGACGCGATCCTCGACAGCCAGGGCAACGAAGTGCCGGAAGGCATTCTTGATGGTCTGGTGACCTGCCTCGCGGCGATCCACAGCCTCAATGGCCACAACTCGCGCAAGAACAGCCGCACCGGTTCGGTCTACATCGTTAAACCGAAGATGCACGGCCCGGAAGAAGCGGCGTTCACCAACGAGCTGTTCGGGCGCATCGAAGATGTGCTCGAGCTGCCGCGCAACACGCTGAAAGTCGGGATCATGGACGAGGAACGCCGCACCACGGTCAACCTCAAGGCGTGTATTCAGGCGGCCAGCGAGCGCGTGGTGTTCATCAACACCGGTTTCCTCGACCGCACCGGCGACGAAATTCACACCTCCATGGAAGCCGGCCCGATGGTGCGCAAGGCTGACATGAAAGCTGAGAAGTGGATCGGCGCTTATGAAAACTGGAACGTCGATATCGGCTTGAGCACTGGCCTGCAAGGTCGCGCGCAAATCGGTAAAGGCATGTGGGCAATGCCCGACCTGATGGCGTCGATGCTCGAACAGAAAATCGCCCACCCGATGGCCGGCGCCAACACGGCTTGGGTGCCATCGCCAACCGCCGCGGCGCTGCACGCGCTGCATTATCACAAGGTTGACGTGTTTGCCCGTCAGGCCGAATTGGCCAAACGGGCGCGCGCTTCGGTGGACGACATTCTGACCATCCCGCTGGCGGTCAATCCGAACTGGACGCCAGAGCAGATCAAGAACGAACTGGACAACAACGCCCAGGGCATTCTCGGTTACGTGGTGCGCTGGATCGACCAAGGCGTGGGTTGCTCGAAAGTGCCGGACATCAACGACGTCGGCCTGATGGAAGACCGTGCGACGCTGCGGATTTCCAGCCAGCACATCGCCAACTGGCTGCGCCACGGCATCGTCACCGAAGAACAAGTGATGGAAAGCCTCAAGCGCATGGCGCCGGTGGTTGACCGTCAGAACGTCAATGACCCGCTGTATCGCCCGTTGGCTCCGGATTTCGACCGCAACATTGCCTTCCAGGCAGCGGTCGAACTGGTGGTCGAAGGCACCAAGCAACCGAACGGTTATACCGAGCCGGTGCTGCACCGTCGTCGTCGCGAGTTCAAGGCTGCCAATGGTCTGTAACTGAGCGCTGATGCCGGACAAAAAAGGCCCTGATCGCGAGATCAGGGCCTTTTTTTATCTGCAAACTCGGTCCCCTGTGGGAGCGAGCTTGCTCGCGATGGCGGTGTGTCAGTCACCTCGATGTTGGCAGTGATGGCCTCATCGCGAGCAAGCTCGCTCCCACAGGGAATATGCCGGGCTCACGGCTTGCGCTAAGGCTCCATCCCCAATTCATGCTTGACCAATTCGAGCAATTTGCCGGTATCGATCGGCTTGAGCAGAAAATCCACCACGCTCAAATGCATCGCGGCGATGGCGTCTTTGACGTCGGCATCACCGGACACGATGATAATCGGCATCGCTGCGCGGACTGACTCGCGGACTTGGCGGATCAGCTCCAGGCCATCGACATGGCCCATGCGCAGATCGGTAATCACCAGTCCAATCGAAGGTTTCTCGTCGAGCATTTTGAGCGCTGTCTCACCACTGGCGGCGGTCATGCAACGAATGCCGTCCAGCGCAAGAATCTCCGACAACAACTCCCGGGCGTCCTTATCGTCATCAACGATCAAGACCCGCTGCGGCGGAAGATCGGGTTCCAGCATGATCGCACTGAGCGCCTCGCGCTCGGCGTCACTCAAAATATCGTGGTCGGACATGGCTTTCTCTACGTGTTCAATTCAATCCCCTAGCACAGTGGTCAGACATCGCTAAGCAGGCCTTCAATGTGCACTTCGTCGGATAATTTTCCTAGAGGGCAATTGAGAGATAAATCCCGCACTGGCGATTAAGAGATAAATCCCACGCCGGCGCCGGACTTCTCCGAATTCAAGCAAATGCACGCTTACCTAGACTTACGTCCAATGGGCACCCTGCGCACAGGGGCCGACCATGGCTGAACGATCCGACAACAATAATTCGAAAAAGACTGCGGTAATAGTTATGAGTAAAGCGGACGCGTTCACCCAGGCAGGGAAAACCGCGGTATTGCAGAACATTCAGGGCACTTTGCAATTCCTCCAGCGTTTCCCGCCCTTCAATCACATGGAACATGCCCACCTGGCTTATCTGGTGGAGCAATGCCAGCTGCGTTTTTATGGTCCCGGCGAAAGCATCATCAAGCCTGCCGATGGCCCGGTTGCGCACTTCTACATCGTCAAACAGGGCCGAGTGGTTGGCGAACGCCCGCACACGGCCAAGGGCGGCACCGAAACCACGTTTGAAATCACCACCGGAGAATGCTTTCCGCTCGCCGCGCTGCTGGGCGAACGGGCGACCCGCACCGAGCACCTGGCGGCCGAAGACACCTTTTGCCTGCAACTGAACAAACTGGCGTTCATCAAACTGTTCGCGCTCTCCAGCACCTTCCGCGATTTCGCCCTGCGCGGGGTCAGCAGTTTGCTGGATCAGGTCAATCAGCAAGTTCAGCAAAAAGCCGTGGAAACCCTCGGCACGCAATATTCGCTGAACACCCGGCTGGGCGAATTGGCCATGCGCCACCCGGTGACGTGCTGCCCGCAGACGCCGCTGCGCGAAGCAGTGACGCTGATGCACGAGCAGCAGGTCGGCAGCATTGTGATCGTCGATGAGCAGAAAGCGCCGCTGGGGATTTTCACCCTGCGCGATTTGCGCCAAGTCGTTGCTGGCGGCACCAATGATTTCAATCAGGCCATCGACCAGCACATGACCCGCGCGCCGTTTTTCCTGACGCCGGATCACAGCGCGTTCGACGCAGCCATCGCCATGACCGAACGGCACATCGCCCACGTCTGCCTGGTCAAGGATCAGCGCTTGTGCGGCGTGGTCTCGGAGCGCGATCTGTTTTCCCTGCAACGGGTCGATCTGGTGCACCTGGCGCGGACTATCCGCAGCGCGCAGAGAGTGGAAAACCTGGTGGCGATGCGCGGCGAGATCGGCCAATTGGTCGAGCGCATGCTCGCTCACGGCGCATCCTCGACGCAGATCACTCACATCATCACCCTGCTCAACGACCACACCGTGTGCCGGGTGATCGAGCTGACGCTGGCCGAGAAAGGCGACCCCGGCATCCCGTTCAGTTGGCTGTGTTTCGGCAGCGAAGGCCGGCGCGAGCAGACGCTGCACACCGATCAGGACAACGGCATTCTGTTCGAAGCACGCGACGCCGCGCATGCCGCCGAGATTCGCGGCAAGCTGCTGCCGATCGCGCAGCACATCAACCAGAGCCTGGCGCTGTGCGGGTTTACCCTGTGCAAGGGCAACATCATGGCCGGCAACCCCGAGCTGTGTTTGTCGCGGGCCGAATGGGCGCGGCGCTTTGCGGCGTTTATTCGCGAGGCGACGCCGGAGAACCTGTTGGCTTCGAGCATTTATTTCGACTTGCGCGTGGTCTGGGGCGACGAGCAAAGCTGCGAGCAACTGCGCCGGGGGATTCTCGAGCAAGTCGCCGACAACCGTTTGTTCCAGCGCATGATGGCCGAAAACGCGCTGCGCAATCGGCCGCCCGTGGGACGTTTCCGCGAGTTCGTGCTGGCGCGCAAGAATGGCGAGAAAGCCACGCTGGACCTCAAAGTCCAAGGCCTGACGCCGTTCGTTGATGGCGCGCGCTTGCTCGCGTTGGCCAATGGCATCGAGGCCAACAATACCCAGGAACGCTTCCGCCAATTGGTCGAAAAAGAGCTGATTGATCGACTCGACGGCGCCGCGTACGAAGAGGCGTATCACTTCATCCAGCAAACGCGCATGCAGCAACATCAGCTGCAGACCCGCGAAAACCTGCCCTATTCCAATCGCGTCGATCCCGACAGCCTCAATCATCTGGACCGGCGCATCTTGCGTGAATCCCTGCGCCAGGCCCAACGCCTGCAAAGCAGCCTGACGTTGCGGTATCAGCTATGAGCCTGTTTTCGTGGTTGCGCCCGGCGTCGCCGCTGTTGCCCGAGGCGCTGCAACAACGTCTGACGCGCTTGCCGCTGGGCGCGGAACTGGCGCAATGCAGCTTGCGCGAGCAGCGCTGGGTGGTGCTGGACCTGGAAACCACCGGGCTGAACCTGAACAAGGATCGGGTGTTGTCGATCGGCGCAGTGGTGATCGAGGATGGCGCGATTGATTTCAGCCAGCAATTTGAACGCACGCTGCAATGCGCCGACCTGAAACGCGCGCCGAGCATGTTGATTCATGGCTTGGCGCCCAGCGCGATTGCCGCGGGCAGCGACCCGGCGCAGGCGTTGCTGGAGTTCATGGAGTTTGTTGGCGACAGTCCGCTGCTGGCGTTTCATGCGCCGTTCGATCAACACATGCTTGGGCGCTCGCTGAAAGATCATCTGGGCTACAAGTTGCAGCATGTGTTTCTGGATGTGGCAGATATCGCGCCGCTGCTGTGCCCGCAGGCGAATATCCGTGAGGCGGGGCTGGATGAGTGGATTGAGTGGTTCAAGCTCGAAGTGTTCGAGCGCCATAACGCCAGTGCCGATGCGCTGGCCACGGCGGAACTGGCGTTGATCCTGTTCAGCCGCGCGCGCCAGCAGCAGATCGATAGCCCGTTGGAACTGCAGCAGCGGATCAACCAGTGGAAACGCCGGCAACGAGCGCCCTCGTTTTAGAACCGTCCCCAATGTCGCGTCAGCAGAGCTTTAGTGGCCAGGGCGCTTGCCTTGTGGCGAGGGGGCTTGCCCCCGTTGGGGCGCGAAGCGGCCCCCAGCATTTTCCAGTCAGACCGCGTTGTGCGAGTTGACGACTGCTGCGCAGCCGAACGGGGGCAAGCCCCCTCGCCACAAGGCGATCCCCTCAACACAGGCAAGCGTCCTTCACCAGAGGATGTTGTTTCACTTCACCCCCCGAAACCTCCCGACCAACGCCAATTGCTTACCTCTGCCGCTCCTGACACAATCGCGAACAATTCTCGTTAGTTAACACTTCCTAATCGGTGAAGCTTCTTGTCGTCAATTCCAGGCCCTCACAGCGACCTCGTCGGTGCGTTATACCGCGACCATCGGGGTTGGCTGTTGGCGTGGTTGCGACGCAATGTGGCCTGCCCGCAACGGGCCGAAGACCTCAGCCAGGACACCTTCGTGCGCCTGCTCGGCCGCGATCAATTGAAAGAGCCGCGCGAGCCTCGCGCGTTTCTGGTGGCAATCGCCAAAGGCCTGCTGTTCGACTACTTCCGCCGCGCTGCGCTGGAACAGGCCTACCTCAACGAACTGATGCTGATCCCCGAGGGCGAGCAACCGTCGGTGGAAGAGCAGCAAATGATCCTCGAAGACCTCAAAGCCATCGACCGCTTGCTCGGCAAACTCTCGAGCAAGGCCCGCGCGGCGTTCCTTTATAACCGTCTCGACGGCCTCAGCCATGGCGAAATCGCCAGCAAACTCGGGGTTTCGGTGCCGCGTGTGCGCCAATACCTGGCCCAGGGAATTCGCCAGTGCTACATCGCGCTGTACGGAGAACCGCTATGAGCCCGGCCAGTTCCAAACCGGTTTCGGCGCATGTGCTGGACGCGGCGATTGCCTGGCAATTGTCGCTGGATTGCGCCAGCCCGATCGAGCGCGAAGAGTTCGCCAAATGGCACGCCGCCCACGAAGAACACGCCCGCGCCTGGCGCCAGTTGGGCATGCTCGACCAACGCTTCAGTGTCGCCAACGGCCCGGCCCGCGCGGCGTTGCTGCAATCGCGTGAAAGCATTCGGCGGCGCGTGCGCAAGCTCGGCAGCGGTCTGGCCAGCGTGGTTGCGGTGTTTGGTTTGGCGCTGTTTGCCGGCGAGCGTTATCTGCCGCTCGACTATTGGCTGGCCGATCAGCGCACCGCCACCGGCGAGCAACGCACCTTGCACCTCGCCGACGGCACGCAGATCAACCTCAACACCCACAGCGCGGTGGACGTGCGTTTCGATGACAAGCAGCGGCTGATCATTCTTCAGGAAGGCGAAATCCTCGTCGAAACCGCTCATGGCGATGCCCGGCCATTTATCGTCGAAACCCGCGAAGGCAGCATGCGGGCGCTCGGTACGCGGTTTTTGGTCAAACGTGAAGAACAAGGCACGCGGTTGAGTGTGCTGAAGTCGGCGGTGGCGGCGCATCCCGAGTCGAGCCCGGAAGAACAGATTTTGCACGAAGGCCAGCAAGTGCTGATGCGCAGCAACGGTCTGGGGCCGATTGTGGCGCTCAACAGCGGCGCCGATGCGTGGACGCGCGGGATGCTGGTGGTGGACAACGCGCGGCTGGAAGACTTGGTGAATGAGCTGGCGCGCTATCGGCGCGGGCATTTGGGCGTGGCGCCGGAGATTGCCGATTTGCGCATCACTGGCAGCTTTCCGTTGCACGACACCGACAAAGCATTGAGCGCCCTGCTGCCTACCTTGCCGGTGCAGATCGAACAGCGCACGCCGTGGTGGGTGACCGTGGCGAAGGCTGACGTCAAACCCTGAGATTTGCGGTGTCTGGTCGGACGCCTTCGCGGGCAAGCCTCGCTCCTACATTAGAAATACGCTCCCCCTGTAGGAGCGAGGCTTGCCCGCGAAGAGGCCAGCAGCCACACCGCAAATCACGAATCAAAATTATTTTCATCCAGCCCTATCACTTTTGCATTCTCGTTCGGCACCTAGGCAATTGAGAAATATTTCCATTCAGGAGCCTGTGTATGACCCGTTCGCTCGATACCGTGCTGCGCCCCAGTTTGCTCGCGATTGCCATTGCCCTGTGTGCGCCGCTGGCCAGCAGTCCGCTGTTGGCTGCCGAACAGGCGTCGAGCGTTCGCGCCTACAACTTGCCGGCCGCGCCACTGGCCAGCACGTTGAACCAGATCGCCAGCCAGGCTGGCCTCGCGCTGTCGCTGAATCCTTCGCTGGCGGCGGGCAAAACCTCGGCGCCGGTCAACGGTCAGTTCGACGCGACCGGCGCATTGCGTGAGGCGCTGCGCGGCACCGGGCTGCAACTGGAACAGAGCGGCACCGGCACCTACAGCCTGGTCGCGGTGCCGGATGGCGTAATGGCGCTGCCGGAAACGGCGGTCATTGGCGTCGAAAACTACGAAACCGCCTGGAGCCCGGTCGAAGGTTACGTCGCCACGCGCACCGCCGCCGGCACTAAAACCGACACCGCGCTGGTCGAAGCGCCGCGCTCGATTTCGGTTGCCACGCGCCAGCAAATGGAAGATCGCGGCGTGCAAAACCTCGACGACGCCGTGCGCTACATGCCGGGCATCACCGCCAGCAGCTACGGCAGCGATACCCGCGCCGACTGGCTGCGCGTACGCGGTTTCGAACCGACGCAATTCCTCGACGGCCTGCCATTGCCGCGCGGCACGTACGCCAACCCGAAACAGGAAACCTGGAACCTCGACCGTCTCGCCCTGCTGCGCGGCCCGGCTTCGTCCGTCTACGGCCAGACTCCGCCGGGCGGTTTGCTGGACATGGTCAGCCGCCGCCCGAGCGCCGAGCAGAGCAGCGAAATCGAGTTGCAGTACGGCAGCGACAACCACCGCCAGATCAATTTCGCCAGCACCGGCAAAATCGATGAAGAGGGTCAGTTCCTCTATAGCCTCAGCGGCGTGGTGCGCGACAGCGGCACGCAAATCGACCACGTCGACAACAAGCGCTACAACATCGCGCCGAGCCTGACCTGGAACATCGACGAAGACACCAAATTCACCTTGCTCACGCAGTTCACCCGCGACGATACCGGCATCACCAGCCAGTTCCTGCCGGTGCAAGGCACCAAGATCGACATGCCGTTCGGCAACGTCTCGCATCACAAAAACCTCGGTGATCCGGACTGGGAATACTACGACCGCACCTACTACGCGCTGGGCTACGCGTTCGAACATCGTCTGAATGACGTGTGGCAGTTCAAGCAAAACCTGCGTTACACCAAGTCGGATTTGTCGTTTCAGGGCATTACCGTCGGTTCGTATCCGTCCACTCAAGTGGACAACGCCGGCAACGTCGGGCGCAGCACGACCATCGTCGACGAAGACATCAGCCAGTTCGCCGTGGATAACAACTTCCAGGCCGATTTCAATACTGGCGAGGTGCGCCACACCTTGCTGCTGGGCCTTGATCACCAGCGCAGCAACACCAACTACACCTCGATCTTCGGCACCGCGCCGACGATCAATGTAAACAATCCGGTGCACGGTTTGCCGATCACGCGCCCGGACCGCTCCACCGCTTTCTACGACCTCGATCAGAAAACCTACCAGACCGGCCTCTACGTTCAGGACCAGATGGCCCTCGACCAATGGCGCCTGACCCTCGGCGGGCGTGAAGACTGGGTGCACACCGGCACCAAGTTCTTCAACAAGGGCGACGCGACCAACACCGAGCGTGACAAGAAATTCAGCGGCAACGCGGCGATCAGTTATGTCTTCGACTCCGGTTTCGTGCCGTACCTGTCGTACGCCGAATCCTTCCAGCCAACCACTGGCGCCACGGCTTCGAGCACCGAAAGCTTCAAGCCGACCGAAGGCAAGCAGTGGGAATTGGGCATCAAATACCAGCCACCGGGCAGCAAGACTTTGCTCTCCGCTGCGGTGTATGACCTGACGCAGAAAAACGTTTCGGTCTCCACCACCGTCGGCGCCACGCCCATCACCAGCCAAACCGGCGAAGTGAAGGTCAAGGGCCTGGAGCTGGAAGCGGTGTCCGACGTCACCGACAACCTGAAAATCATCGCCGCTTACACCCTGGCCAAATCCGAAGTGCAGAAGGGCGACAACAAAGGCAACCGCCTGCAACTGATGCCCAACCAACAAGCCTCGTTGTGGGCCGATTACACCTGGCACAACGGCGTGCTCGACGGGTTCGGCATCGGCGCCGGCGCCCGCTACACCGGCAACACTTATGGCGACCAAGGCAACACCTGGCTGGGCAAGGCCAACGCCTACACGGTGTTCGACGCGGCGCTGCATTACGACCTCGGCCGACTCGACAACAGCCTCAAAGGCGCATCGTTGGCACTTAACGCCACCAACTTGCTGGACAAGGATTACATCTCGACCTGCGACAGCTTTTACTGCTACTACGGCGACCAGCGCAGCGTCGTCGCCAGCGCGTCCTACAAATGGTAAAAGCTTGAGCTGATACGCCCAATTACTGAGCCGTCCTCCGTGGACGGCTTTGGTATTTCTGAACGCTATGAAATGAAATGAAAAGTAAAACAATTCGTCGCTGGTCCTTTGTCCACACCTGGACCAGCCTGATTTGCACAGTGTTTCTGCTGATGCTGGCGCTGACCGGCCTGCCGTTGATTTTCCATCACGAGATCGACCATTTGCTGGGCGACGCGCCGGAATTGAAGCAGATGCCGGCCGACACGCCGCAGCTGAATTTGCAGCAGTTGATCGAAGCGGCGGAAAAACATCGTCCCGGCGAAGTTGTGCAATACGCCGGCTACGACGAGGAAGACCCCAACGGCATGTTCGCGATCATGGCGCCCACCGCCGACACCGAACCGAACTCGTCGCACACCTTCATGCTCGACGCCCGCACCGGCGAAGCGCTGGAAATGCCCTCGGCCAACGGCGGGCTGATGATGGTCATGCTGCGCCTGCACGTGGACATGTTTGCCGGGCTGCCGGGCAAATTGCTGCTGGCGTTCATGGGGTTGTTGTTCATCGCGGCGCTGGTTTCCGGCACCGTGCTGTACTTGCCGTTCATGCGCCGCTTGAAGTTCGGCACGGTACGCCAGGACAAATCCACGCGGCTGCGCTGGCTCGATTTGCACAATTTGCTCGGCGTAGTGGCGTTGACGTGGATGCTGGTGGTCGGCGTGACCGGGGTGATCAGTGCCTGCGCCGATCTGCTGATTGCCGCGTGGCGTTATGAAAGCCTCAACGCGATGATCGCGCCGTACCGCGACAAGCCACCGCTGACGCAACTGGCCCCGGCCACGCGGTTGCTCGACATCGCCAAAGACGTGGCGCCGGGCATGCAGCCGGACTTTATCGCGTTCCCCGGCACGCGCTTCTCCAGCGAACACCATTACGCGGTGTTCATGAAGGGCAGCACGCACCTGACTTCGCACTTGCTGACGCCGGTGTTGATCGACGCCAGCACGCTGCAAGTCACGGCGGTCGCGCAACGCCCGTGGTACATGGACGCGATGGGCATGTCGCAGCCGCTGCACTTTGGTGATTACGGCGGCATGCCGATGAAGATCCTTTGGGCGGTGCTCGATGTGCTGACGATTATCGTCCTCGGCAGCGGTGTTTATCTGTGGGTGGTGCGGCGCAAAGCGGCAAAACGCCTCGCGCAAAACGTCGAGCAAATCGCGGAGCAAACGGCATGAGGCCGCGCCAGTCGAACTTCTGGAAAGTCTTCGCCACGCCGACAGTGATCGCGCTGCTGAGCGCCGCCGGGTTGTTCGCCGCACTGTTGGGCGATGGCTTGTGGGATGCGCTGAGCTGGCTGGGGCTCGGCGTTCCCGCAGTGCTCGGCATGCGCGGCCTGCTGCGACGCCGCTGATATCCCCGCCCCCAATCCCTGTAGGAGCGAGCCTGCTCGCGATAGCTATTCATCATCCAACATCGATGTTGACTGACACACCGCCATCGCGAGCAAGCTCGGCTCCCACAGGAATCTTCAGTGGATGCCGGATTTTGTGGACAACACAGATCCCCTGTAGGAGTGAGCCTGCTCGCGATAGCAATTGATCATTCAACATCGATGTCGGCTGACACACCGCCATCGCGAGCAAGCTCGGCTCCCACAGGAATCTCCAGCGGATGCCGGGTTTTGTGGACAACACCGATCCCCTGTAGGAGCGAGCCTGCTCGCGATAGCAATTGATCATTCAACATCGATGTAGGCTGACACACCGCCATCGCGAGCAAGCTCGGCTCCCACAGGAATCTTCAGTGGATGCCGGGTTTTGTGCGCAACACCGATCTTCCCGGTCTGGATTCGCGATCAGCTATCCTGCCCCACTCTGCCACTGACCGAGACGCTGCCATGTCCGCCCCGAGCATGACCCTGTTTCACAATCCCGCTTCGCCGTTCGTTCGCAAAGTCATGGTGCTGCTGCACGAGACTGGGCAAACCGCGCGCGTGGCGTTGCAAGCCAGCCAACTGACGCCGGTCAGCCCTGACCTGGCGCTGTGCGAAGACAACCCGCTGGGCAAAATCCCGGCCCTGCGCCTGGCCGATGGCAATGTCATCCATGACAGCCGGGTGATCCTCGATTACCTCGATCAGCAGCACGTCGGCAATCCGCTGATCCCTCGCGAAGGCCCGGCGCGCTGGCGGCGCTTGACCCTGGCCTCGCTGGCCGACGGGATCATGGACGCTGCGGTGATGATCCGTTACGAACAAGCGTTGCGCGCCCCGGAGAAGCAGTGGGACGAGTGGCTTGAGGGCCAACGCGAGAAGATTCGTCGTGCGCTGGCGCTGTTGGAAGCCGATGCGATTGCCGAATTGACCAGCCATTTCGATGTCGCGGCGATCAGCGTGGCGTGTGCCTTGGGTTACCTGGATTTGCGCCATCCCGATCTGCAATGGCGCGTGGCTAATCCGAAGCTGGCCGAGTGGTTTTTTGCGGTAAGTCAGCGGGCGTCGATGCTGGCGACGATGCCAAAGATTTAACGACGCCCGGGGTTTAACAAAAAAAGGGTTTAACGAAGCCTAAGCCTTAATGCTTCGCCGACTGTTCGGCCCCCATCGCGAGCAAGCTCGCTCCCACAGGGTTTTTCGGTTGTTCATGCCATTGCGGTGACACCAGAAATCCAATGTGGGAGCGAGCTTGCTCGCGATGGCACCAACGCGGTTCAACAGGCAATAACTCGACAATCCGCGTCACCAGGTTTTCCCTCCAGCATTGATCCTCCCGCAACCCCAACCGCCGGCTCATTGCACCGCTCCAATATCAAACGCCAATGGCTTGGCCGACTTTTGCCCGATCCCGTACCAGTCGAGTTTGCGCGTCAGCACCATGAACACCCCGAGCAGGCCGAACAACAGCAGCGAGCCCATGAGCAGCGCGTAATCCTCGGCGCTGAGCAAGCCGTAAAGCAAGCCGTACAACGCCGCCAATCCCGCCGAAAAACTCAAGCCGTGGCGCACGCTGCGCAGCACGTGGCAGACGTAGAAGCCGATCAACAACACACAACTGCTCGCCGACACCAGGTACGCCAAGGCAAAACCGATGTGTTCGGACAGCGACAGCAGCAACAGGTAAAAGAACGCCAGCGCCACACCGACCAACGCGTATTGCACCGGGTGCACCGCCAGGCTTTTCAGCACTTCGAAGAGGAAGAACCCGGCGAACGTGAGGACGATGAACAACAGCGCATATTTGATCGCCCGATCGCTTTTCAGGTACTGGTCCACCGGATCGATAAAACTCACGCCGAAACTGCGCGCATTGAACGCTTCACACTTGTCGGCGACTACGCAGCTGTCCAGCGCCTCTTCGAGGTTGGTAGAGAAAAACGAGGTCTGCCAATGGGCGCTGAAACCCTGATCGCTGACTTCCCGCTGAGCCGGCAAGTAGTTGCCGATAAAGCTTGGATGCGGCCAATTCGCGGACAACGAGACCTTGCTGGTGCGGCCGACCGGGATCACTTGCAACTGCCCGGTGCCTTGCAAACGCAGGTCAAACCCGAAAGCCAGTTCCGTGGCTTTGCCGGGGTCCAGCGCTGGCAGCATGACGTGCACGCCCTCGCCCAAAAAGCTCACTTGGCTGCCCGGCACGAAGTCCAGGCGTTGGCCGTCGAGTTCCAGTTTCAGCGCGTTTTCGATACCGCGAATATCGCTGATGCCGACCGCGAGGAAGGGCTGATCGAACTGGTAATCGGCGAAATCTTCGGTGATGCCGAGTTGCTCGGGAATCGCGAAGTTGCCGCTGATGCGGTTGTCGGCGTGGAACAGCCGCGCTTCATAAATGCCCCGCGCACGCAGCTCGGTCTGCACGTTGCCGTCCAGTTCGAAGCGCTCAGGGAGGAAGAACATCCGCCCGCGCTCTTCGCCGACTTCCTGATAACGCTCGTTGGTTTTTTCGTTGAGTTTCCAGGTGCGCACCACTTTGCGATACGGCACCACCATCACCGGCCCGCTCAATTGCTGGCTGTAACTGGAGCTGCGGGCAATGTCTTCAAGCACGCCGTCGCGCAATTGCTGACGGTCCTGGATTACGCCGTTGATCATCATCAACGGGATCAGCAATAACAGAATCAGCAGGGCAATCGCCCCGAGTTTTATGGCCAGGCTACGGTTCATGAGGTCTCTCCCTGTTCGAATGAGGGAGAGTCTGGCGGCGGCGTGTGAGGGTTTTGTGGGGAAAATGTGGAGAGTGTGTGGAGACTCATCTACATAACCCTGTAGGAGTGAGCCTGCTCGCGATGGCCCGCAACTCGGTCCTAAGCCAGGCGCAACATCACCTCAACCCCACCCTCAACGTTGCCCACACTCATGTCCCCACCATGCAACTTGACCACTTCTTCGACGAAGTTAAGCCCCAACCCGGTGCTTTTGCGCCCACTGTCCGGTCGCGGCAATGAGTAAAAACGCTCGGTCAATCGCGGCAACGCGTAATCGGGAATCGCCTCGGTCTGGTTGAACAGTTTGAATTCGACGCGCGCCCCGGCCCTCTCAGTGCTAAAGCGCAACACGCCGCCCACCGGGGTGAAATCCAGCGCATTTTCCAGCAGGTTGCCGAATGCCTGACGCAACAAAAACGGTTCACCGATCACGCTCAGGTCCTGTGCAATCGCTTGTTCGACGCGCAACTGTTTGCCTTCAATGCGCGCCGTTTGCGCCGCCAGCACTTGCTCGACCAGCGCCGCCAGCGGCACCGCGACCCGTTCCTCCAGACCCTGGCGCTGCTCGACCAGCGCCAGATTGAGCAAGCGCTCGATCAACTGCTGCATCCGCGCACTTTCGCTGTCGATGTTGCTGACGAAACGCTGTTGCTGCGCCAACGGCATCTCGTCTTGCAGCAGTTCCGCCGCACCGCGAATCGCCGCCAACGGACTTTTCAATTCATGGGTCAGCGTGTGCACGTAGCGCTCGACGTAGGCCTTGCCTTCCAGTTGCGTGCGCATCTGCTCGACGGCGCTCGCCAGTTGCTCAAGTTCGCCGCCGCGATAATGCGGCACCTCGACCCGGCGCCCTTCGCTGACGGCCTGCGCGTAAGCGGTCAAGCGCCGCAGCGCCGCGCTCAACCACCACGACAACAGCGCGCCGAACAGCAGACCCAGGACAATCATCCCGGCGCCGTAAGCGATCAAGCGCCGCTCCGTGCGATCGACGTAGGGCTGCAGCGAACTGTTGGGTTTGGCCACGGTGACCACGCCAATGATCTTGCCGTTGTCGCGGATTGGCGCGCCGACGTGCATCACCGAGGTGGTCGCATCTTCTGCAATGCTGCGGGTCGAGCGCGCGCCGTATTCACCGCGCAAGGTCAGGTAGACGTCGTTCCAGCGCGAGTAATCCTGGCCCAGCGCCACGCCGCTGGAATCCAGAACCACGATGCCTTTGGCGTCGGTCACGTAGATGCGGTGGCTGACCTGATTTTTCGGCAAGCCCCAGATGCTCGCCTTCGGCTCGCGCTCGCCATAGGCCTTGAGCAGTTGCGGCCAGCGGTTCTGGTTGAGCGTGCCGGCCTTGAAATCGTCGCGCAGGATTTCTGCCATCAGGTTGGCGGTATCCACCAGCGTTTCTTCGGTGGATTGGCGCACGCCGGGGCGGACTTCCTTCATCACGGTGTTGAGCACAAAGTAGCCGGTCAGGCCGATGAACAGCACATAGACCAGGAAAATCCGGATTCCCAACGGCATCAGCTGTGTCCCGGGCTGTAGCTGTAGCCGAGGCCGCGATGGGTCTGGATCGGCTCGGCCTCGGCGCGCACCAGGCGTAATTTGGCTCGCACGCTTTTGATGTGGCTGTCGATGCTGCGCTCGTAACCGGCATCGGCCGGAACGCCCAGCGCGTCGAGCAATTGTTCGCGGCTGAAGACACGTTCGGGTTGTTCGAGCAGGCATTGCAGGAGCCGGAATTCGTGGCGGGTAAGGCTCAGCAACTGGCCGCGATAGCTGATCTGCACGCGTTCGCTGTCGATGCGAAACAGCATTGGGGTCGGGGCTGGGGTTTGAGTTGAAGTTGCTGCGACCTCGGCCACCGCGCGCGGCGCCATGCGTTTGAGGATCGCGCGGACCCGCGCCGCCACTTCGCGTGGGCTGAACGGCTTGACCACGTAATCGTCGGCGCCGATCTCCAGGCCCACCACCCGGTCAATTTCGGCGTCGCGGGCGCTGAGGAAAATCACCGGCACTTCGCTAAAACGGCGCAGTTGCTTGCAGGTTTCGAAGCCACTGATATCGGGCAGGCCGATGTCGAGGATGATCAGGTCGGCCGGGGTCTCGCGCTGATGCTCCAGCGCGGCGGCGCCGAGGCTCAACCAAGTGGTGGTGAAGCCTTCGCCCTGCAAGGCAAAAATCAACGTATCGGCAATGGCCGCTTCGTCTTCGACAATCAGGATATGAGGCATGGCATCCGAGCCCAACAGTTAAGTTGCGCAACGGTGGCGCAAGCCTCGCATCGCGTCAATCAGCAGTCGGGTTTGTCGGCGGTGTAACGACGTGCCGGGTTCACTGCGGCGTTGAATTCGCGCAAGGCCTTGGCGCCGATCAGCAGCGGGTAATTGAAGCTGCTGCGGTCGGTAAGGTTGACCTCGACCGTGCGCTTGACGTTGCCGAGGCACAATTCCAGATCGACCACTGGACGCTTGGTCGGCGCGGCTTCGTCCTTGTCGTCTTCATCTTCTTCGGAGCGTGCCTTGATCTTGCTGATCCGGGCGATCTTGTGTTCGTAGACCTTGTTGCTCGCGTCTTTGGTGGCGAGGCGGAAGCGCACCCACTCGTCGCCATCGCGGGTGAACATTTCGATGTCCTTGGCCGACAGCGACGCGGTCAGGGCGCCGGTGTCCATTTTCGCCTTGAGGACTTCACCGCCGATTTCCGGCAGCGCGATGTATTCGTAACGCCCGTACAGGGTCGGCTCGGCGGCCATGACCGGCAGGGCCACGAGGGTCAGCAGTGCAAGGAGGGATTTCACGTGATGGGTTTTCCTTGGGAAATGGAGGGCGCAGAGACCGAATTCTAGACCGCAAAAACCAGCGATAGTTAGGCTGCCGCTGCCTTGTGGCGGGAGAGCTTGCTGTGGCGGGGCCGCTTGCTGTGGCGAGGGGGCTTGCTGTGGCGAGGGGGCTCGCCCCCGTTCGGCTGCGCAGCAGTCGTAAACCCGGCTCACACGGTCCGCCTGAAACTACGCGGCGCATGGTTTTGGGGCCGCTTCGCAGCCCAACGGGGGCAAGCCCCCTCGCCACAGCAAGCCCCCTCTCTAGAGCAAGCCCCCTCTCCAGAGCAAGCCGCCTATCCACAGCAAGCCGCCTCGCCACAGGGATCTTCATGAGGCGCGAAGCATAACTGTTGAAAGGTGAAACATTCGTCGACGCGGATTTGGCCTGCCGGCCGAAGCTGCTTATCATGGCGCGCCCAACTGTTTTCAAGAGTTACTTATGCGCCGCCTGCTCACCGGCTGTTTCGTTACCCTGCTGCTGTTGCTCAACACCCTGGTCCTGATCGGGCCGCTGATGGTGTTTGCCCTGCTGAAACTGGTCTTGCCCGGTCGTTATCGCGTTTACGCCTCGACGGCGGTGATGTGGATCGCCGAAACCTGGGCGGAAATCGACAAGCTGATTTTCAAGCTGTGCATTCCCACCCAATGGGACATTCGCGGCGGCGGCGACTTGCGCAGCGACACCTCGTATCTGGTGATCAGCAACCATCAATCCTGGGTGGATATACCGGCGCTGATCCAGGCGTTGAACCGGCGCACGCCGTTCTTCAAATTCTTCCTCAAGAAAGAACTGATCTGGGTGCCGTTCCTCGGGCTCGCCTGGTGGGCGCTGGATTACCCGTTCATGAAGCGCTACACCAAGGCGTTTCTGGCGAAGAACCCCGAACTGGCAGGCAAGGACCTGGAGATCACCAAAGCCGCGTGCGAGCTGTACAAAAGCCAACCGGTGACCGTGGTCAATTACCTGGAAGGCACGCGGTTTACCTCGGCAAAAAGCACTCAGCAGCAATCACCCTTCAGTCATTTGCTCAAACCCAAGGCGGGCGGCGTGGCGTTTGTACTGGCGGCGATGGGCGAACAGCTGGACGCTATTCTCGATGTGACGGTGGTGTATCCGCAGCAGCGGATTCCGGGGTTCTGGGATTTGATCAGCGGCAATGTGCCGAAGGTGATCATCGACATCCAGACCCGCGAACTCGACCCGGCGTTGTGGCGTGGCGATTACGAAAACGACCCGCAGTTTCGCCAGACGGTCCAGAACTGGGTCAACCAGCTCTGGATCGAGAAAGACCGGCGCATCGCCGAATTGCGCGACGAGCGCCGTTGAATCAGCTACCAGTGCCGGTGCCGGTGCCGGTGCCCCAGATGCTGCCCAGACTGCCGAGCAGCGAACCGCCGACGCCCTGCTGACCGAGGTATTGCAGAATCACCGGGGCAAACTGGCCGATCATGCCGCTGTCCATGCCCAGCGCGCTGAAGGCGTTGTTCAGGTCGTTGGTGTCCTTGACGTTGCCCAAGGCATTTTCCAGCCCTGCGGATTTGCCCGACGAGCCCAGCAAACCGCTCAGCGCCGCCAGGTTGCCGCTGCCGCCGGAGAGCTTGTCGATGCCCGGTACTTCCTTGGCCAATTGCGAATAGTCAGTGCTGCTCAACTGATTCTTCGCCAGGCCGAGCATCGCACTGGTGCCGCCGACCGCTTGTTGCGGGGTGACGTCCAGCGCACTCAGGGCGCTCAACAGACCGGCGGTCTCCGAAGTCGGCGCCGCCGCGGCCGCACTGTCATTGCCCTTCATGCCGGAAATGGCATTGGCCGCGTCGTTCAGGTTGAACTGGGCGAAGGCCGGACTGGCCGCCAGACTCATCAGCGTAGCCAATGCAAAACCGCGTGAAATCTTCATCGAGAGAACCTCTATTGGGCAAAAACCGTCCGCCCTGTTTGCCAGCAAACAGACGCGGCGAAAAACTGTGCGTTGGACTGGCAGGTCGGGGGATTGTTCCCATCTGCACAACCGACTGCCCTCTGTGGCAAGGGACATGCCCCATCTGCGCAACTCACTGTCCTCTGTGGCAAGAGGACTTGCCCCATCTGCGCAACTGACTGGCCTCTGTGGCAAGAGGACTTGCCCCATCTGCGCAACTCACTTTCCTCTGTGGCAAGAGGACTTGCCCCATCTGCGCAACTCACTGTCCTCTGTGGCGAGGGGGCTTGCCCCCGTCGGGTCGCGCAGCGGCCCCTGAACAATCTTGCGCGGTGAATCAGGCAAAACGAACGGGGGCAAGCCCCCTCGCCACGGGTTTGCTGGTTTGCTCATGAAAACGGCGACCCGAAGGTCGCCGTTGTGCATTGCGTGAATGCCTTACGCCGCGCTGAACAGTTTGTGCGGATCGATCACAAACTTCTTCGGCACACCGGCATCGAACTCGCCGTAACCGCGTGGCGCGTCATCGAGGCTGATGACTTCCACGCCTACGATGTCAGCAATGTGGATACGGTCCCACATGATCGCCTGCATCAGTTGGCGGTTGTACTTCATCACAGGCGTCTGGCCGGTGTGGAAGCTGTGGGATTTGGCCCAGCCCAGACCGAAGCGAATGCTCAGGCTGCCCATTTTTGCGGCGGCGTCCACGGCACCCGGATCTTCGGTGACGTAGAGGCCCGGAATGCCGATCTTGCCGGCGACGCGGACCACGCCCATCAGCGAGTTGAGGACAGTGGCCGGGGCTTCGTGTTTGACCCCGTCATGGCCGTGGCCGCGTGCTTCGAAGCCCACCGCGTCGACCGCGCAATCCACTTCCGGCTCGCCCAGCAGAGCGGCGATTTGTTCGTGCAGCGGGGTGTCCAGCGACAGGTCGGCGATTTCGAAACCCTGCGCTTTGGCGTGGGCCAGGCGCACGGTGTTGACGTCGCCGATGATCACCACCGCCGCGCCCAACAGGCGAGCAGAAGCGGCAGCGGCGAGGCCGACCGGGCCGGCACCCGCGATGTACACGGTGCTGCCCGGGCCGACGCCGGCGGTGACGGCGCCGTGGTAGCCGGTCGGCAGGATGTCGGAGAGGCAGGTCAGGTCGCGAATTTTTTCCATCGCGCGGTCGCGGTCCGGCAGTTTCAGCAAGTTGAAGTCGGCGTACGGCACCATCGCGTATTCAGCCTGGCCGCCGGTCCAGTCGCCCATGTCGACGTAACCGTAAGCGCCGCCGGGACGGGCCGGGTTGACGCTCAGGCAAACTCCGGTGTGCATCTCTTTGCAGGAACGGCAGCGCCCGCAAGCAACGTTGAACGGCACGGACACCAAGTCGCCGATTTGCAGGTTTTCGACGTCGCTGCCCTTCTCGATGACTTCACCGGTAATTTCATGGCCCAGCACCAGACCGGTTTGCGCCGTGGTACGACCGCGCACCATGTGCTGATCGGAGCCGCAGATGTTGGTGGAGACGACGCGCAGGATCACAGCGTGATTAATCTTCCTGCCGCGCGGGTCCTGCATTTTGGGATAGTCGATTTTCTGTATTTCGACCTTGCCGTTGCCGAGATACACGACACCACGATTACCAGACATGCTTTCACCTCGCTGTTGTTTTTATGTAGCGGTCGCGTCGCCATGGATCGGCGGCGCGTTGATTGCTAGGGTTAGTGCTTGTTTGTCTTGTGTTGCCTGTTATGGCCTCATCGCGAGCAAGCTCGCTCCCACAGTTGATCTTTGGTGTGACTGAGATCTGCGACCAAGTGCAACCCCTGTGGGAGCGAGCTTGCTCGCGATAGCAATCTAAAGAACCACGGTGCGATTGGCGTTCAAAAACACCCGTCGCTCAATGTGATAACCAACGGCCCGCGCCAGCGTCAGCCCTTCGATATCCCGCCCCTTGGCGATCAGATCTTCCGGGTAATGACTGTGGTCCACGGCCTCGACGCCTTGGGCAATGATCGGCCCTTCGTCCAGATCGTTGTTGATGTAATGCGCCGTCGCTCCGACCAGTTTCACGCCTTTGTTATAAGCCTGGTGATACGGCTTGGCGCCCTTGAAACCCGGCAGCAGCGAGTGGTGAATGTTGATCGCCTTGCCATCGAGCTTGCGGCACAGCTCGGGCGAGAGAACCTGCATGTAGCGCGCGAGGATCACCAGTTCCGCGCCGGATTCTTCGATCACTTGCCACACCTGACGCTCTTGCGACGGCTTGTCGTTGGGGTCGAGTGGGAAATGGTAGTACGGAATCTGGTGCCAGTCGGCGAGCGGTTTGAGGTCCGGGTGGTTGGACACCACGGCGGCCACGTCCATCGACAATTGGCCGATGCGCTGGCGGTAGAGCAAATCGTTGAGGCAGTGATCGGCCTTGGAAACCATGATCACCACTTTTGGCCGGTAGTTCGGCGCGGTCAGTTCGAAGATCATGCCGAAACTTGCGCCGCGTTCTTCGAGGCCGGCGCGGAAAGCTTGTTCGTCGAAGCCTTCGGGCTGACGGAATTCCACGCGAATGAAAAACCGCCCCGAGAGCCGGTCATCGAAGGAATGGTGCTCGGTGACGTAGCAACCCTGCTCGAACAAAAAGCGCGTCACCGCGTCCACGGTGCCGAGCACGCTGGGGCAGTCGGCAGTCAGAATCCATGTGTCTGGGGCGCGGCTCATAGTGCGGTGACTCCTGTTCATTGTGCGGGGTGTCAGGGAAATCCCCCCCTCACCCTAGCCCTCTCCCCAAAGGGGCGAGGGGACTGACCGAGTTGTTCCTGCAGCTACATCGACCTGAAATACCGAGTTGAACTCAGGCTCTTCAAAGCGATTTCAAGTCGAACACAAATAGCGACAACACTAGAGATCTGCTCCCTTTCCCCCTCTCCCCTTTGGGGAGAGGGTTGGGGTGAGGGGTCGATTTCAGGTCAACCCCAAATATCAGGGCCAACCCGGCTCATTTCTAAGCCTGAACACTAAGCCCGTATTCGGCCGCCGCATCCTGCAGCCACAACCACCAGTAATCCGAAAAGCTACGGCGGATCAGCAGTTCCCAAGTGTCTTCAGCTGTGTGGCGAATCACCAGTTGCGACTTGGCGAACACGGTGCCGACGGCTTTGCCCACCGGGAAGCTGTTCGGGTGCACGTCGTAGCTGGTGGATTTCATCAGCACCTGGCGCACGTTCGGGCCGCTCAGTTCAAGGATCTGCTGGCCGCCGCTGACGTTGACGATCTGGATGTGCAGGTCGCCCAGCGCTTCACGGAGTTTTTGCTCGGCGGCGAATTCTTCGCCGCTCGGTACGATCAGCAGCCACTCGTCCGGGCCCATCCATTGCAGGCTGGTTTCACCCTGGATGATGACGGCCAGCGCGCCGGGCAATTCGATGCCCAAGGCTTTGTGTACGCCTTCACTGAACGCCGGATCGTGGCCATCGCCACGAAGGGTCAAGTGGCCGAGGAGTTTTTTCTCACGCACGATCACGCCGGCGCTTTTGCGGCCCTTGCCCACCAGGCTGGCGAGGTCGGCATGATGCAGCGACGACTCGGCTTTGGCCCCGGTGGTCGGGCGTTGTTGGTAAACATTGGCTGCGGTCATAAAGCACCTTTTCTGAATTCGTACGACACACCTGTGGGAGCAAGGCTTGCCCGCGATTGGGGCGACGCGGTTCGGCTGATACACCGCGTCATCGTTCATCGCGGGCAAGCCTTGCTCCTACAGGGGGTGTGTGGTTACACGTTCTGGCGATCACCTTTCGGGTCGAAGAACACCGAAGAAACAATCTCCGCCTCGATCACGCTGCCATCCGCCAGCGGCGCAAAAACCCGCTCGCCGATGCGCTTCAAGCCGCCCTTGACCACGCCCATGGCAAACGAATAGCCCAAGGAGTTGTGCAAGTAGCTGGAGGTGACGTGGCCAACCATCGTCATCGGAATCGTCTGCTTAGTGTTGAACACCAGTTGCGCGCCTTCCGGCAGCCACTGAGTCGGATCGATCGGCTTCAAGCCGACCAACTGTTTGCGCTGTTCACGCACACAATCTTCGCGATTCATCCCGCGCTGGCCGATCCACGAAAACGGCTTGGTGCGACCGACACACCAACCCATGTTCAGGTCGTCCGGGGTCATCGAGCCGTCGGTATCCTGGCCGACGATGATGAAACCCTTCTCGGCCCGCAGCACGTGCATGGTCTCGGTGCCGTACGGCGTCAGGTTGTACGGCTTGCCGGCCTCGACGATTTTCTCCAGCACGCCCATCGCATAGTCGGCTTGCACGTTGACTTCATACGACAGCTCACCGGTAAACGAAATCCGGAACACCCGTGCCGGCACACCGCCGACCAGGCCTTCTTTCCAGGTCATGAACGGGAACGCTTCGTTGCTCAGGTCAATGTCGGTGACTTCGTTGAGCAGCTTGCGGCTGTTCGGCCCGGACAGGGTCATGGTTGCCCAGTGATCGGTCACGGAAGTGAAGTACACCTTCAAGTCTGGCCATTCGGTCTGCTGGTAGATTTCCAGCCATTGCAGCACGCGTGCCGCGCCGCCCGTGGTGGTGGTCATGACGAAATGGTTGTCGGCCAGGCATGCAGTCACGCCGTCGTCGAAGACCATGCCGTCTTCTTTGCACATCAAGCCGTAACGCGCCTTGCCGACGTCGAGCTTGGTCCAGGCGTTGGTGTAGATGCGGTTGAGAAACTCGCGCGCATCCGGGCCTTGAATGTCGATTTTGCCTAGGGTCGAGGCGTCGAGCAGGCCGACGCTGTCGCGCACGGCTTTGCATTCGCGCTTCACCGCCGCGTGCAGGCCTTCACCGTTTTTCGGGAAGTACCAAGGGCGTTTCCACTGACCGACGTCTTCAAACTCGGCGCCATTTTTCACGTGCCAGTGATGCAGCGCGGTGTGGCGAACCGGTTCGAAAATGTGCCCACAGTGACGACCGGCCACGGCGCCGAAAGTCACCGGCGTGTAGTTCGGGCGGAACATCGTGGTGCCCATCTGCGGGATGGTCACGTTCAGCGAACGGGCGGCGATGGCCAGGCCGTTGACGTTGCCGAGCTTGCCCTGATCGGTGCCGAAGCCCAGCGCGGTGTAGCGTTTGACGTGCTCGACCGACTCGAAACCTTCACGGGTCGCCAGCTCGATACCGCCCGCGGTGACGTCGTTTTGCAGGTCGACGAATTGCTTCGGCGCACGCGCCGAGTTCTTCTCATGCGGCACCTGGAACAGCGCCAGAGTCGGCTCTTCGAGACGGCTCAGGGCTTTCGGCAAGGTCGCTTCGACCAGCCCGAAACCGGCTTCGCTGGCGGCGCGCACGCCCCCCTCAAAACCATCGGCCAGCGAATCGCCGAGGCCGTAGACGCCATTGATGCCGCCGACGCACACGCGTTTCTGCGGTGCTTCGCCCGGTACAAAACCGAGGATGTCTTCACGCCAGGTCGGTTTGCCGCCCAAGTGCGAAGCCAAGTGAACCACCGGGCTGTAACCGCCGGAAGTCGCCACCAGATCGCAATCGAGCCATTCGCCCGGACTGGTCACCGCGTGGGCTTTCACATCAATTGCGGCGACGCGTGCAGCGCTGACGCGCTTGGTGCCGCGCACTTCGATCACCGCGCTGCCAGTGAGGATGCGAATGCCTTTGGCGCGTGCTTCTTCAACCAACGCACCGCGCGGGTTGCTGCGCGCATCGGCGATGGCCACGACTTGCAGGCTGGCGTCGAGCCAATCCAGGGCCACGCGATAGGCGTGATCGTTGTTGGTCGAGAGGACGAGTTTTTTCCCCGGGGCCACGCCGTAACGGCGCACATAAGTGGAAACAGCGCCGGCGAGCATGTTGCCCGGCACGTCGTTGTTGCCGTAGACCAGTGGCCGCTCACAAGCGCCGGTGGCCAGCACCACACGCTTGGCGCGGACCCGGTGAATGCGCTGACGCACCTGGCCAATCGGTGCGCGGTCGCCGAGGTGATCGGTCAGGCGCTCGTGAATGGTCAGGAAGTTGTGGTCGTGGTAACCGTTGACCGTGGCGCGCGGCAACAGCAGCACGTCCGGGGTGTTTTTCAGTTCTTCGATGACGCTGGCGACCCACTCGATAGCCGGTTTGCCGTCGAGGCTTTCGCGCGAATCGAGCAGGCTGCCGCCGAATTCTTCCTGCTCATCCGCCAGAATCACCCGTGCGCCACTGCGCGCCGCTGCCAATGCCGCCGCCAGACCAGCAGGGCCGGCGCCGACGATCAGCACGTCGCAGTGCTGGTTCATGTAGTCGTAAGTGTCCGGGTCGTTCTCGGTCGGCGAGCGGCCAAGCCCGGCAGCCTTGCGGATGTACTTCTCGTAAGTCATCCAGAACGATTGCGGGTACATGAAGGTTTTGTAGTAGAAACCCGGCGGCATCAGCTTGCCGCCGACCTTGCCGAGAATGCCCATCATGTCGTTGTTGACGCTCGGCCAGCCGTTGGTGCTGGTCGCGATCAAACCTTGATACAGCGCTTGTTGCGTGGCGCGCACGTTGGGAATTTGCGTGGCTTCGGTGGCGCCGATTTGCAGCACCGCGTTCGGCTCTTCGGCACCTGCGGCAAAGATGCCGCGCGGACGTGAATACTTGAAGCTGCGACCGATGATGTCGACACCGTTGGCAATCAGCGCAGCGGCCAGCGAGTCGCCTTCGAAGCCTTTGTAGGTCTGGCCGTTGAAGGTGAAGCTCAGCACTTTGTTGCGGTCGATCCGTCCGCCGTTGGACAGGCGATTGATCTGGCTCATACCTTCTCTCCCAGAGCCGTGGCGGCCGCTTTCGGGCTATCGGTCTTGTCGGTGAATTGTGGCTTGGCGCCGATCTTGTAGGTTTCCAGAATCTCGTAGGTCACGGTGTTGCGGGTCGCGTTGAAGTACTGGCGGCAACCGGCGGCGTGAATCCACAGTTCGTGGTGCAGGCCGCGCGGGTTATCGCGGAAGAACATGTAGTCGCCCCACTCCTCGTCGGAGCAGGCCGCCGGGTCCAGTGGGCGCGGAATGTGCGCCTGGCCGGATGCATGGAATTCCTCTTCGGAGCGCAGCTCGCCGCAGTGAGGACAGAAGATATGCAACATGGGGATTTCTCCTGTTAGTGGGCAACCGCAGCAGCGCCGTGTTCATCGATCAACGCACCGTTGTGGAAACGGTCGATGGAGAAAGGTGCGGCCAACGGGTGCATTTCACCCTTGGCCAGACTCGCGGCAAACACGTTGCCCGAGCCAGGTGTGGCCTTGAAGCCGCCGGTGCCCCAACCGCAGTTGAAGAACATGTTCGGCACCGGAGTTTTCGAGATGATCGGGCACGCATCCGGCGTGGTGTCGACGATGCCGCCCCACTGGCGGTTCATGCGTACGCGCGACAACACCGGGAACATTTCGACGATGGCTTGGATGGTGTGCTCGATCACCGGGTACGAACCGCGCTGGCCGTAGCCGTTGTAGCCGTCGATACCGGCGCCGATTACCAGGTCGCCCTTGTCGGACTGGCTGATGTAACCGTGCACCGCGTTGGACATGATCACGCTGTCGATAATCGGCTTGATCGGCTCGGACACCAGCGCTTGCAGCGGGTGGGATTCGATCGGCAGGCGGAAACCGGCGAGCTTGGCCATGTGCCCGGAGTTACCGGCAGTCACTACGCCGACGCGCTTGGCGCCGATGAAGCCTTTGTTGGTTTCAACGCCGATGCACACGCCGTTTTCCTTGCGGAAACCGATCACTTCGGTCTGCTGAATCAGGTCCACGCCGAGTGCGTCAGCGGCACGGGCGAAACCCCACGCCACGGCATCGTGACGGGCGACGCCGCCGCGACGCTGGACGGTGGCGCCCATCACCGGATAGCGGGTGTTTTTCGAGCAATCGAGGTACGGAATCTCGTCGGCCACTTGCTTGGCATCGAGCAGCTCGCCGTCGACGCCGTTGAGGCGGTTGGCGCTGACCCGACGCTCGGAATCACGAATGTCTTGCAGGGTGTGGCACAGGTTGTAAACGCCGCGCTGCGAGAACATCACGTTGTAGTTCAAGTCCTGGGACAGGCCTTCCCACAGTTTCATCGCGTGTTCGTACAAGTGCGCCGACTCGTCCCACAGATAGTTGGAGCGGACGATGGTGGTGTTGCGCGCGGTGTTGCCGCCGCCCAGCCAGCCTTTTTCGACCACGGCGACGTTGGTGATGCCGTGCTCTTTGGCCAGGTAATAAGCCGTGGCGAGACCATGCCCGCCACCGCCGACGATGACCACGTCATAGACCTTTTTCGGGGTCGGCGTGCGCCACATCTTCTGCCAGTTTTCGTGATGGCTGAGGGAGTGCTTGAAGAGGCCGAAGCCTGAGTAGCGTTGCATAGTCATTTACTCCAAAACCGCGCTCAGCGATAAACCGGGAAGTCTGCGCACAGGGCCGACACTTGCTGCGCGACATTGGCCTCGACGTCGGCATCGCCGAGGTTGTCGAGGATGTCGCAGATCCAGCCGGCCAGCGTCACGCACTGGCTGACTTTGAAACCGCGCGTGGTCACCGCCGGGGTGCCGATGCGCAGGCCCGAGGTCACGAACGGCGACTGCGGGTCGTTCGGCACGGCGTTCTTGTTGACGGTGATGTGGGCGCGGCCGAGTGCGGCGTCCGCCTCTTTGCCGGTGAGGCCCTGACGGATCAGGCTGACCAGAAACAGGTGGTTGTCGGTGCCGCCGGACACGACGTCATAGCCGCGCTCGATGAACACGCCGGCCATTGCTTGGGCGTTGTCGATCACTTGTTGTTGATACGCTTTGAAACCTGGCTCCAGCGCTTCCTTGAAGCACACCGCTTTACCGGCAATCACGTGCATCAACGGGCCGCCCTGACCACCGGGGAACACCGCCGCGTTGAATTTCTTTTCCAGCGCTTCGTTGGCCTTGGCCAGGATCAGACCGCCACGCGGACCGCGCAACGTCTTGTGGGTGGTGGTGGTGACTACGTCGGCGTACGGCAGCGGGTTCGGGTACAAACCCGCGGCGACCAGACCGGCAACATGAGCCATGTCGACGAAGAGGTATGCGCCGACCTTGTCTGCAATCTCGCGAAAGCGCGGGAAGTCCAACGTCTTCGAATACGCCGAGAACCCGGCGATGATCATTTTCGGTTTGTGCTCGACCGCCAGACGCTCGACTTCGTCGTAGTCGATCAGCCCGGTTTTGGTGTCGATGCCGTACTGCACGGCGTTGTACAGCTTGCCGGAAAAGCTCACTTTGGCGCCGTGGGTCAGGTGACCGCCGTGGGCCAGGCTCATGCCCAGCACGGTGTCGCCGGCGTTGAGCAATGCCAGGTAAACCGCAGCGTTGGCCTGGCTGCCGGAGTGCGGCTGGACGTTGGCGTAATCGGCGCCGAACAGTTGCTTGGCGCGTTCGATGGCCAGCGCTTCAACCTTGTCGACGTGCTCGCAGCCGCCGTAGTAGCGCTTGCCCGGATAACCTTCGGCGTATTTGTTGGTCAGGCCGCTGCCCTGCGCTTGCATGACGCGTTTGCTGGTGTAGTTCTCTGACGCGATCAGTTCGATGTGATCTTCCTGGCGTTGCTCCTCGGCATTCATCGCCGCCAGCAGTGCATCGTCGTAGCCCTTGATCTGGTCTTGCTTGCTGAACATCGCGTCTCTCCCAGCGGCATCTATGCGCCATTCGTCTCGGTAAGGCCCTGGCAATTTCGGCAGTGCCCTTTGATGCGATGGTATGACCGGCGCAGACAGGTCAAATGCCTACGGACGCCACGCAAAGGTGCGTTTACGACATGCGCTGAAATGGCTGGCGCGGCAGATCACCAAACCACAGAGATCCCCTGTAGGAGTGAGCCTGCTCGCGATAGCGGTAGGCCAGGCAACATCAGTGTTGCCTGTAAAGGCCTCATCGCGAGCAGGCTCACTCCTACAGGGTTATGCGACAAGCTCGCGGATGAGTAACAACAGCAAAAAATGCATCGGATACAGCGCATACGCCCAGCGGCGCATCGGTGGCGGCTTGACGTTTTTGGCGTGTCGCAACAAGAACACTCCCAGCACTGGCGCAATCAGGCAAATCACGAAACCGCCAATCGCCGTGCCGTTGCCCCAACGCGCCGCGCTGTACAGCACTTGCCATTGGTTGGCCGCCAGACAGACGATCCCCGGCAACAGGCTGAAATACCATGGCCGGCGAAACACCAGGAGCATCGCCAGCGGCAGCAGCACGCCGAAAAACCCGAACATCAGCCGTTGTGCAAAAAGTGCCGCAATCACCACCGCGCCCACCGCCAGCCATCGCGATTGCAGCGTCGGTTGCCGCCAGCCGCGCGCCACCAGCAGACCGAGGACCAGGGTCGGCATCACGTTCAGCGTGTCGGGATCAGGAATAAACAGTCGATAGGGGATTTCGCTGATTGCGCTGAACAGCAGCAACCAGCCCAGATAACGCCACTGGCTGTTCGCGGCCGCCGCGTTGACCCGCGCCAGATTCGCCGCCATCGCCAGGCAAAACCACGGAAACGCCAGCCGACCCGGCACATACAGAAAATCGACGGAGTAACCGACATATCGCAGGTGATCGAGCACCATGCTCATCAGCGCCAGCCACTTGAGCAGATCCAGCGCGCCGTCCCTTTGCGTCATGTGCATAATTGCCCGTCAATTGTGTAATTTTCTGACAGCATCATCGCGTGTGCTCCCCGGACGATCTTCGGTAAAGTGCGCACCATCATTGACCCCGAGGCCCTTCACCATAAGGGCCTTGCACACGGAATCAGGCCATGACCGATAAGAGCCAACAATTTGCCAGCGACAACTATTCCGGCATCTGCCCTGAAGCCTGGGCCGCCATGGAACAGGCCAACCATGGCCACCAGCGCGCTTACGGCGACGATGAATGGACCGCACGCGCGTCCGACGATTTCCGCAAATTGTTCGAAACCGACTGCGAAGTGTTTTTCGCCTTCAACGGCACTGCCGCCAACTCGCTGGCCCTGTCGTCGCTGTGCCAGAGTTACCACAGCGTGATCTGCTCGGAAACCGCCCACGTCGAAACCGACGAATGCGGCGCTCCGGAATTCTTCTCCAACGGCTCGAAACTGCTGGTCGCGCGCACGGAAAACGGCAAGCTGACCCCGGAATCGATCCGCGAAGTCGCGCTCAAGCGCCAGGACATCCACTACCCGAAACCGCGCGTGGTCACGCTGACCCAAGCCACCGAAGTCGGCAGCGTCTACACCCCGGAAGAAATCCGCGCGATCAGCGTCACTTGCAAAGAACTCGGTTTGAACCTGCACATGGACGGCGCGCGTTTCTCCAACGCCTGCGCCTTCCTCGGCTGCACGCCGGCGGATCTGACCTGGAAGGCTGGCGTTGATGTGCTGTGCTTCGGCGGCACGAAAAACGGCATGGCGGTGGGCGAGGCGATTCTGTTCTTCAACCATAAACTGGCGGAAGACTTCGACTATCGCTGCAAACAGGCCGGGCAACTGGCTTCGAAAATGCGCTTTCTCTCGGCGCCGTGGGTCGGCATTCTGGAAAACGACGCCTGGCTGAAATACGCCAAACACGCCAACCGTTGCGCGCAATTGCTTGCCGAACTGGTCAGCGATATTCAAGGCGTGGAATTGATGTTCCCGGTGCAGGCCAACGGCGTATTCCTGCAACTCTCGGAACCGGCGATCGCCGCCCTCACCGCCAAGGGCTGGCGCTTCTACACCTTCATCGGCAACGGCGGCGCCCGCTTCATGTGCTCATGGGACACCGAAGAAGAACGCGTGCGCGAACTCGCCGCCGACATCCGCGAAGTCATGTCCCGCTGAGCCCTCCCCTGCCGGACCTGACGGACCCGTAGGAGCTGTCGAGCCCCCGCTCACATACCAATAATCAGGAGCGCACGCATGTCCCTAAAAGGCAAAACCCTGTTCATCACTGGCGCCAGCCGTGGCATCGGGCGCGAGATCGCGCCGCGGGCCTCGCGGGATGGGGCAAATTTTGTGATTGCCGACAAAAGTGCCGAGCGGCATCCCTAGTTGCCGGGCACGATCTTCGGGGCTCGCGGGAGTCCTTCAAACATGCACGAACGCCGGCGATCATGGCGGATGCCGCGCACATCATTCTGGACAGCGCTGGCCGCAGCATTACCGGGCGGTTGCTGATTGATGAGGAGGTTTTGCGCGAAAGCGGAGTGACGGATTTCGGGGGTATCGGTTTGAACCGGGCGCCACCGACAAACTGATGCCGGACCTGTTTGTCGATTGAGGGGTTTGTAGTGTCAGCTGGGCCCACCCCTCTCCCTAACCCTCTCCCCAAAGGGGCGAGGGGACTGACCGAGGTGCTCTTAGAGCTACGTCGACCTGAAAAACCGAGTCGAACTCAGGAATTGAATAGCCTCGATACTTGAAATCCAGAGTCGAACTCAGGCTTTGAATAGCCTCGATACTTGAAATCCAGAGTCGAACTCAGGCTTTGAATAGCCTCGATACTTGAAATCCAGAGTCGAACTCAGGCTTTGAAAACAACGAAGATCTGCTCCCTTTCCCCCTCTCCCCTCTGGGGAGAGGGTTGGGGTGAGGGGGTGGTTCTTGAAGTTAACGAATCATCAGAACTCAATCCGCACGTCGCCCTTCGGCACGCTGCAGCAGGACAGGATGTAGCCTTCGGCTTCGTCTTCTTCGGTGATCCCGCCGTTGTGTTCCATGTCGACTTCGCCACCCAGTTTCAGCACTTTGCAGGTGCCGCAAATGCCCATGCCGCACGCTTTCGGGATCAGCAGGCCGAGCTTGGCGGCGGCGGCGTGCACGGTTTCGCCCGGTGCCACGCGAATGCTTTTGCCCGAAGAAATGAATTCCACTTGATGCAGGTCTGCCAGATCGACTTCTGGCGCATCCGCAGCGATTTCCGCCTGTTCTACCGCATCGGCGCGGGCCTCCGGTGGGGTCGCGCCGAAGGATTCTTCGTGATACCGCGACATGTCGAAACCGACCGCTTCGAGCATGCGCTTGACCGCGTTCATGTACGGCGTCGGGCCGCAGCAGAAAACTTCGCGCTCAAGGAAATCCGGCGCCATCAGTTCGAGCATCTTGTGGTTCAGGTAACCGCGATAGCCGGCCCACGGCTCGCCCAGACCGTGCTTCTCGCAGATGAGGTGCAGGCTGAAGTTGTCGATCCGCGACGCCATGTGTTCCAGCTCGCGGTGGTAAATGATGTCTTTCGGTGAACGTGCGCTGTGGATAAACACCATGTCGACGTTGCCGTTGGTGTCGTAAAACCAACGCGCCATCGACATCACCGGCGTGATGCCGACGCCGCCGCTGAGGTAGAGCACTTTCGGCGCGGTGAAATCCATGGCGTTGAACAGCCCCACCGGCCCGTGCACCGCCAGCTCCTGGCCCTCGTGCAAGGTGTCGTGCAACCAGTTGGAAACCTTGCCGCCCGGCACGCGTTTGATCGTCACCGAAAAGCTGTACGGCACCGATGGCGAACTGGAGATGGTGTAGGAGCGCATGATCGGCACGCCTTCGATTTCCAGCTCCAGGGTGACGAACTGCCCCGGTTTGAAGAAGAACAGAATCGGCTGATCGGCCATAAAGCAGAAGGTGCGCACGTCCCAGGTTTCCTGGATGACTTTGACGCAACGGACGATGTGTCGACCATTGGCCCAGGTCTGGGTGGTAACCGGATTCAGGAAGCTGTTGGACATGCTGTTCTCCGTAGCCGTGTGTCGGCCTTATGTTGGCGATTCTGCGTATAGCGCGAGTCGCCCATTTACCTATCTGCGACATTCACATACTTATCGCGACCAGCCCCCAACTACCGGGGGTTGCGCGTCGGGAACAGATTGGGCCATGTCGCCCATGGATAAGGTTCTGGCGTGCGCCGGCCCCACACTCGCCCCATACCTATACACATTCCTTACATCTTCAATTAGCACCTTGCGTCGCAACCCTGATTAGCCACTTTCGCCGGCCACACAGAATGGCCTTGAGGATCAAATCGATGGACGTCACCGCAAAAATCAGCTTGGGCGATCCGCTGGAACCCGCACGCAAGGCCACCGCGCAGATGCTGCAAGAACGCGAGCGCACTTTCTCGCTGCCGCAGCCGTTTTACTCTGACGAGCGGCTGTTCGATATCGACATGCAGGAGATTTTCCAGAAAGAGTGGTTGATCGCCGGCATGACCTGCGAGATCCCGGGCAAGGGCAACTACCTGACGCTGCAAATCGGCAAGAACCCGATCATCGTGATTCGCGGTGCCGAAGGCGTGGTGCACGCGTTCCACAACGTCTGCCGCCACCGCGGTTCGCGGCTGTGCACCAGCGACAAGGGCAAGGTCGCCAAACTGGTCTGCCACTACCACCAGTGGACCTACGAACTCGACGGTCGCCTGCTGTTCGCCGGCACCGAAATGGGCGCCGACTTCCACATGAAGCAGTACGGCCTCAAACCGGTGAACGTGAAAACCGCTGGCGGCTACATCTTCATCAGCCTGGCCGAGAATCCGCCGGCGATTGATGACTTCCTGTCGACGCTGAACCATTACATGGAACCGTACGACATGGAGAACACCAAGGTGGCCATCACCACCACCCTGGTGGAAAAAGCCAACTGGAAACTGGTGCTGGAAAACAACCGCGAGTGCTACCACTGCAACGCCTCGCACCCCGAACTGCTGAAAACCCTGCTGGAATGGGACGACGTCACCGACCCGCGCGCCGATCAGGCATTCAAGGATCACGTCGCCGCGTCCGCCGCCGCGTGGGACGCCGAGAAAATCCCTTACGCCCACGCCAGTTTCGGCCTGCGCAACCGTATCGTGCGTATGCCGCTGCTCAAGGGCACCGTGTCGATGACCCTCGACGGCAAACAGGGCTGCGCCAAACTGATGGGCCGGATCAAAAACCCGGACCTCGGCTCGATGCGCATCCTGCACCTGCCGCATTCGTGGAACCACTGCATGGGCGACCACATCATCGTCTTCACGGTGTGGCCGATCAGTGCGCAGGAAACCGTGGTCACGACCAAATGGATCGTGCACAAGGACGCGGTTGAAGGCGTCGATTACGACGTCGACCGCATGCGTCAGGTCTGGGACGCGACCAATGATCAGGATCGGCGCTTGGCCGAAGAGAACCAGCGCGGGATCAACTCAACGGCTTATCAGCCTGGGCCTTACTCCAAGACGTACGAGTTCGGCGTGGTGAATTTCGTCGATTGGTACAGCGAGCGGTTGCTGAACAATCTGGGGGCCGAGCCTGCGGCCTACCTCAAAGGGGTTCCGGTTCAAGGCTGATTGCTCAGGCAGCGATTCCAACCATCAACAACGAAGGGCGCTCAGCGCCCTTTGTCAGTTATGTCGTCTCAGATATCCACACTGTCCAGAAACTGTCGAGTGCCTGTATCAAGTTCGATTCCGGCAGGCGCGAGATTGGCTGGAACAAGCATTATATTTTCGCGGATATTGGTTTCGCCCAGCTTGTCGATGATCTGCTGGCGAATTGCTGAATAGTTCGACTCGATCAATTCAGCCTTGAATGAACTGACGCTTACATTGCCCAAAATATCCTTTACTGCAAACTTCTGATTAAACAAATCCGCTTCGACCGACTCAAGCGTCTTGAAATAAATACTGCAAACGGACAATCGACTGCCGCTGTGAACAACGCTGAGTTGCAGATTAATGACCGAGATTGTCGACGGCACTGGCGGTACTTTTTCTTCTACCTCGAATTCGACGTGGGTTTTGCTATTGTACAAAAGCGCAGGCGCACTGGACTCAGGCAGTTCCAGCCAAAGACCAATGCCCTCCTCAATGCAATCTACCAAAGTGGAATCCAGCGTCTTGAAAAATGTCGCCTGCAAAATCTTCATAAGGGTTAACGAGCGAATCAGCGGTGGCACAGGGTAGCTGATCGTATTGGAGTTGGTTATTTGCCAGAATACTTTCCCCAACGAGCTGCGATACATATCCAGCCAGGCCGCAGGATCAATAAAACGTGATGTCAGTTTTTTATCAGCAGCCAACTGGCATAACAGATTGGAATTGACTACATCCTGCACAACAGTGTCGTTTGTTACCGAAGGCGCAGCGACTAGCAAATTACCTGATACGACGTAAGTTCCGGCGGCAGGCAAGCTCATGGCGAATCATCCTTGAATAATGATGACGCGAAGAAGACAAACCCGGCACCTGAGTGCCGGGTTCGCATCAGGACAATTAAATATCCAGGTCTTTGACAAAGTTTTTGGCGTTATCACCAAGCTTGTCGATAACAGCCTGGCGAACCTGTTTATACACCGATTCGTTCAGGACAATCTGTTGCGCCGCCCGGTACATCCGGGACGATGATGAACTCCAGTGCCAGAACAGGAAGCTGCCGGACTGCACCGTCGTCGTCGCGTTGACGCACGTCAGCACCATAATCACGTTACCGCCAGTGTCCTGCGCCACCGGAAGGATCTGGAAGGTGCCGGTGCCGCTCTTGGTGCTGCTGTTGTCGAAGAGTTTCAGCGCGCCTTGATTATTCGGATTGGATTTCAATGCCTCGAAAGTTTGCGCCACCACTAGATACAGGGCTGACTCGGGAGCCACCACCTGTGCGAGAACTTCCAGCACCACCTGGTCCATCGTGACATCGGTATTCTTTGGCTGATAATCGGAGTAAGCACTTGATACACGACCCCAGCCCAGATTCGCCAGACCTTCGGTATAAAATTTGAACCACTCCTGCTTCTGCGAATCCGGATCAAACTTCTTGTCAGCCGCCAGTTGCATCAACAACGTGCTGTTCTGCACATCGTCGCGGGCTTGATCAGTAAGCCCTGACACAAAAGAAACCACACTGCCTTTGACCACCGCCGCGCCATTCTCATCGGCACTGGCACGCACCACTGCTGATCTTTCGCGAGAACTTACTGCGGCCGGTGCTTCTGGAATTTCAAGTTTCGAGATCCAGGCCAGACGTTCTACATGGCTTTCGATAACACTCATGACAATGCTCCATATTGTTAAGAAGTTAGTTACACGATTGGCTGCCACCGCCGAGCTGACTGTTTTAACAGATCAGCCGCGCACGCAATAACGTGAACGCTGGTAGGCGTCATTATCTATTCATAAACGCAGTGAATCCCGCCGTTGGTGCAACGGCAGATTTGGATTTAATCCAGTCGAAGAAGATATCGGTTATAGCGCGGCAGACAAACGAAGGTCGTGCGGTAAGTTTCCATGATCTCTCTCCTTGAGAAATGCGAGTACGCAATGGTATTCCGTCCAGTGCTTTTTGCCAGTGACAGTTAAGTCTTGAAGCCACCATGTGTCAATGTGCCTTTATAGACTTATAAGGAGTTATCTAGAGAATTTTCAGGGCCATTGGCGATAACTTCCATGGTGGTTTTGTTGCTGTCGCTCAAGCGTGTCCTGGCGGACTGAAGCGAGACGGGACGCGGGAGTGCTTTAGAACTGTACGAAATTTGATCTATTGCGTCTGGGACTATACGGAGCGTGGCTTGTGGGGTTTCGCAAACAAGTTATCCACAAGACCACCCACAGCTATTGGGGACAACTGAGGGTGCTCCCGAGAAATGATCGATAAATAGTGAATAAAAACCGTGACTTATTCGGAAGTACGCTTTGACAGCGGGATTGGTTGTTTTTTGATCGAAAGGTTGCAAGGCACGGTTTGTATAGCCTGCAGAGGATGGCGAACATGTTATCCACAGAAGGGCTAACAGAGTTTGGGGGCAACTTTGGCTAGGCTGTGGAAAACCGCTGACTGTGGCGGTAAATCCAGGGTTGGGGGAGATTTTCGGAGGGAAAAGGCTGAATTGGTTGTTTATTGATCGATCACGTGTAAGGCCCGATTTATAAGGCGTGCAGCGGACAGCGAACATCTTATCCACAGAAGCGCCAACAGAGATTGGGGGCAAGTGTGGATGATCGAGCAGAGTTATCCCAAAGAAAAAGCCAGGAAAAACCGTGAGATAGGCTGGTTGTTTTTTGTACGAGAGGCTGCAGGGCGCGAAGCACAAGGGCTGCGGCGAAGCGCGAACACCTTATCCACAGATACGCTAACAGGGATTGTGCATAAACCCACTACCACGCAAATTCTTGTAGGAGCTGAGCTTGCTCGCGAAAGCGGTGGGTCAGGCGATATCGATGTTGGATGGGATGGCCCCTTCGCGAGCAAGCTTTGCTCCTACAGGGGTTTTCGGTGGTCACAAATTTTGTGTACACCCACCGGCCCTGTGGGAGCTGAGCTTGCTCGCGATGGCGGTGGGTCAGGCGCCATTGATGCTGGATGGGATGGCCTGTGGGAGCTGAGCTTGCTCGCGATGGCGGTGGGTCAGGCGCCATTGATGTTGGATGGGATGGCCCCTTCGCGAGCAAGCTCAGCTCCTACAGGGGTTTGTGTGCGGGTTTAGCGAACTACGCCTTCTTCGATCAGCAATTTGAGGATGGCCTCGGCCCCGGCTTGCGCGGTCACGCCTTTGAGCACTTGCCCGCCGCCACCGCTGGCCTTGGCCGTGGCGGCTTTCATGCGGTCGGCGCCGCTTTTGGCTTTGATTACTTTCAGGCGTTTCGGCCGTGGTTTGGCGGTTTGCAGAGTGGCGACGCTGAGCAATTCATCATCGACAACCTCGACCTCGTCCGCTTCCAGCACCCCACGCCGCGCTGGGCCGTAGGCACTTTGCCGAGGTTTCGGCGCCGCGTTATCCACAGTCGCGAGGAACGGCAATCGCACTTCCAAGCGACGCCGCTGACCGCGCGGCAACGCTTGCAGTACCAGCGCCGAACCGCCGTCGATGGATTCAACCTGGGCCAGCCCCACCACCAGCGGCCAGCCAAGGCTTTCGGCGAGCAGGAACGGCAACATGCCCGAGCCCTCGCCGGTTTCCGCCTGACTACCAGTGAGCACCACTTGCGCCCCGGCCTCACGCAAATACGCGCTCAACGCCGGCAGCGCGTCGGCGCCGTCCGGTTGCTCGAGCACGTGCAATTGCGCCAGGCCCATGCCCAGATAAGCGCGCAACGCCGGTTCCGCGACATCGCCGGCATGCAGCACTTGCAGGTTATCCCCAGCCAGTTGCAGGCCCAGCTCCACCGCGCGCGCATCCTGCTCGGCGCGGCGCGGGCGGCCGGAGGTCGGGTGGGCGCCGATGGACACCAAGCTGATGACTTTTGTACTCATGGTGCGTTCCTTCCCTTAAGCCGCATCGCGCTTGGCGTCGTTGCGGTAAGCCGCTACCGCGTCGATCAAGGCTTGAAGAATGTCGGCGCTCTCACCGATCACCGACAGGTCGGCCCGTTTGATCATGTCGCAACCCGGATCAAGGTTGATCGCCACCACTTTGTCGCAGGCGCCGATGCCTTGCAGGTGCTGGATTGCCCCGGAAATCCCCACCGCCACATAAACCCGCGCGGTGACCCAAGTGCCGGACGCGCCGACTTGGCGATCGCGTGCCATGAAGCCATCGTCCACCGCCACCCGCGACGCGCCTTCAGTGGCGCCCAAGGCTGCGGCGGTGTTGTGGAAAAGTGTCCAGTCCTTGACCCCGTTGCCGCCGGAGAAGATGAACTCGGCTTCGGCCATCGGAATCGCCGCCGGGTCCACCGCGACTGCGCCCAAATCTTCGATACGCGACAAACTGCGCGCCACGCTTGTGGATAACTCCACGGGCAACGCTTCATGACGGGTTTCGCTGACCGGATCGGCGCATTCGGCGGCGCCCAGAATCAACCGCGCGACCGGCCGCGCAAGGTCTTGCAGCCCAGCGCCAGCACGGCCGATGCATTGCTCATCCTTGACCTGCCAGACCCGCGTGGCCGGGCGTTCGCCGAGCGCCGCGGCAAAGCGCCGACCAAGTTCGCCACCGCCGCTGCGACTGTCCGGCAGCAACCAGTGACGCGGGTTGAACTGGTTATCCACAGCCCGCAAGCCCTGCACGCGTTGCTCCGGTGCATAACCGTTGAATTCCTCACCATCGAGCACCAGCAAACGATCAACGCCCGCCGTGGTGAAAGCGTTTTCCTTGTGTTCGCCGAAGACCACCGCCAACACCGCGCCGTCCTTGCCGGCCAACTGATGCGCGAGGCCAAGCAGATCGCGGTCGTGGCTGCTCAAGCGGCCGCCGACCATGTCCGGCACCACGCTGATGTAAAACGCCGGAGCCGGCACTTGATGCAGCGGCAGTTGCACGTCTATGGCGGCTGAACGTTTGGTCGCCCCGCCCTGCTGCGCGCCGCTGCGATCGATGCGCTTGATCCCGTTCGGCCCGATAAAACCGATGCCATGCAAATTCTTGCGGATGACCCCGTTCGGCCCCATCCAGCTGTGTTGCGCCGGTTGCATCGCCGCGTGCAGCGGGTGCAAGCGGTTACGCGCAATCCATTCGGCGCGCGGGTCGCGGCGGATAGTGTCGCTCATCAGTGGGCCTCCGCAGGTTCACGTTTGGCCGGAGTGGCGGGTTTGCTCGGTGCCTGGTCTTCGAGCAGGGCATCGGCCACCAGTTCGGCAATGTCTTTGATCAGCGGCCGCGGTTCGACCACGCCCTCAAGCATCGCGGTGCATTGCGGGCAACCCACGGCCACCAGTTCGGCGCCGGTTTCGCGGATGTCGTCCATGCGCATGTCGGGGATCCGCTGCTTGCCCGGAATGTCGGTGATCGGCGCGCCGCCACCGCCACCGCAGCAACGCGAGCGGAAACCGGAACGCTGCATCTCTTTGACTTCGATCCCGAGCGCGCGCAGCACTTCGCGCGGCGCCTCGTATTCGCCGTTGTAACGGCCGAGGTAGCACGGATCGTGATAAGTCACGCTGGCGCCTTTGTGCTGGCCGAGATTCAGTGCGCCAGCGCCAATGATTTCCGCCATGTAGGTGCTGTGGTGCTGCACCAGATAGTGGCCGTCGAAGGCGCCGTACTCGTTTTTCAGCACATGGAAACTGTGCGGATCGCAGGTGACGATGCGGTTGAAGCTGTACTTGGCGAGGGTCTGAATGTTGCGTTTGGCCAACAACTGGAACGTCGCTTCGTCGCCCAGACGTCGGGCCACGTCGCCGCTGTCGCGCTCCTCCAGACCGAGCACGGCGAAATCGACCTTGGCCGCTTTCAGCACTTTGACGAAGGCGCGCAAGGTGCGCTGGTTGCGCATGTCGAACGCGCCGTCGCCAACCCAGAACAGCACGTCGATGGATTTTTTCTCGCTCATCAAATTCAGGTTCAGATCCGCCGCCCAGTTCATCCGCCCGCCCGGCGCAAAACCGCCCGGGTTGTCGGTGGCGATCAGGTTTTCGAGGACTTCGGCGCCCTTGTTCGGCGTCGCCCCGCGTTCCAGTGTGAGGTGGCGGCGCATGTCGACGATGGCATCGACGTGCTCGATCATCATCGGGCATTCCTCGACGCAGGCGCGGCACGTGGTGCACGACCACAGGGTTTCGGCATCGACCAGACCGTTGACGATCGGTTGATGGGGATTGCCTGCGTGTCCGCCGATCGGTTTGCCGGGGTACGGGCTACCGGCGAAGTTGGCATCGGTGCCCCCGGCGAGGCCGACGACCATGTCTTGAATGAGTTTTTTCGGGTTCAGCGGTTGGCCGGCGGCGAACGCCGGGCACGCCGCTTCGCACTTGCCGCACTGCACGCAGGCGTCGAAACCGAGCAGTTGGTTCCAGGTGAAATCCTTGGGTTTTTCCACGCCCAGCGGCGCGTTCGGGTCGTTCAGGTCCAGTGGTTTCAGACCGGTCGAGCGACCGCCGCCAAAGCGTTCGGCGCGACGGTGCCAAGCCAGGTGCAGGGCACCGGCGAAGGCGTGCTTCATCGGCCCGCCCCAGGTCATGCCGAGGAACAGTTCGCAGACGCCCCAAAGCACACCGACGCCGAGGATCGCCGCGACCACCCAGCCACCAAAGTTTTCCGGGAGGATCCCGGCGACCGGCAGGGTCAGCAGGAAGAAGCTCGCCGAGAACGCCAACAGGCTTTTCGGCAAACGCATCCACGGTCCTTTGGACAGGCGCGCGGGAGGATTGCGCCGCCGCAGGAACATGAAAATCGCGCCGACGAACATTACCGCCGAAGCGATCAACAGGGCGAAGCCGAGGATGCGGTTTTGCAGGCCGAAACCGTAAACCAGCAGCGCCAGCACAATCGACGCCACCGCGCCGCCGGCTGTCGCTACGTGGGTGTTGGCGATGTATTTGTCGCGCGCGACGACGTGGTGCAAGTCGACCATGTAGCGCTTGGGCATGGCGAGCAGGCCGCCGATCAAATCGACCTTCGAAGCCCGGCCCCGGCGCCACATGTTCATCCGCCGCAACGCGCCGAGCACAGCCAGGCCCAGGGCAGCGAACAACAGGATTGGAAGAAGGGTGTTCAACATGGTGAAGCTCCCAAAGACCTCAGGGTCTTGCACGGGTTCATGTGCGTGCCGATGAAGGCCTGGCACCTACCTGTGGCGAGGGGGCTTGCCCCCGTTCGGCTGCGAAGCAGTCGTAAACCGTCCAACGCGTTTTACTGAAAAACCGCATCAGCTGATTTCGGGGCTGCTGCGCAGCCCAACGGGGGCAAGCCCCCTCGCCACGGTGATGGTGGTTATCCGTCAGAAATCCTTACACAGGCGCAGTGCGTCGTAGATCGCTGCGTGCGTGTTGCGCTGCGCCACGCAGTCGCCGATGCGGAACAGCAAGTAGCCGTCGCCCGCCGTCTTTTCATCAAGAGTTTTCAGCGAAGGCTGCGGCTGGATCGCGAACAGGGCTTCGATATCCATCTGGCCTTTGTTGCGCGACGCCTCCTTCAGCGCGTAATAGATTTCTTCGTCCGGACGCACGCCGTTTTCGACGACGACCTGGTCCACCACCCGCTCCTCTTTGGCGCCGGTGTATTCGTTCTCCAGCACCGCCACCAACTTGTCGCCTTCGCGGTAAACCTTCTCGAGCATCATGTCGCCGGTCATGATCACTTCTTTCGGGTACATGCTGCGGTAGTAGGTAGGGAACGAGGTGCCGCCAATCGCCACGCCTGGTTTGATGTCGTCGGTGACTATCTCGACCTGGCAGCCCTTGTCGGCCAGATAGTCGGCGGTCGACATCCCGGTGAATTCACAAATGGTGTCGTAGACCAGCACGTTTTTGCCCGGCGCCACTTTGCCGTCGAGGATGTCCCAACTGCTGACCACCAAACCTTCCGCCGCGCCCCAATGCTCGTTCTGCTCGATGAATGGATGGCCGCCGACGGCGAGCACCACCACGTCCGGGCGCAGATCAAGAATGGTCGCCGCATCCGCCGCCACGCCCAGGCGCAGATCGACTTTCAGCCGCGCCAGCTCCAGTTGGAACCAGCGCGTGATCCCAGCAATCTGGTCGCGTTGCGGAGCTTTCGACGCCGTAGTGATTTGCCCGCCGATGAATTCTTTTTTCTCGAACAGCGTCACGTCATGGCCACGTTCGGCCGAGACACGCGCCGCCTCCATCCCCGCCGGACCGGCACCGACCACCACGACTTTGCGTTTGACTCCGGTCGATTTCTCGATGATGTGCGGCACGCCCATGTATTCACGGGAAGTCGCGGCGTTCTGGATGCACAGCACGTCCAGGCCCTGGTACTGACGGTCAATGCAGTAGTTGGCGCCGACGCATTGTTTGATCTGGTCGACCTGACCCATTTTGATCTTGGCGATCAGGTGCGGATCGGCGATGTGCGCGCGGGTCATGCCGACCATGTCGACGTAGCCGCCCTCGAGAATCCGCGTGGCCTGGTTCGGGTCTTTGATGTTCTGCGCGTGCAGCACCGGGGCCTTGACCACTTCCTTGATCCCGGCAGCCAGGTGCAGGAATGGCTCCGGTGGATAACTCATGTTGGGGATAACGTTGGCCAGAGTGTTGTGCGTATCGCAACCCGAACCGACGACGCCGATGAAGTCGATCATGCCGGTGTCGTCGTAGTACTTGGCGATCTGTTTCATGTCCTCGTGGGACAAGCCGTCCGGGTGGAATTCATCGCCGCACAGGCGCAGGCCGACACAGAAATCCGCACCGACTTCGGCGCGCACAGCCTTCAATACCTCGAGGCCGAAACGCATGCGGTTCTCGAAGCTGCCACCCCATTCATCGGTGCGCTTGTTGACGCGCGGGCTCCAGAACTGATCGATCATGTGCTGGTGCACCGCGGACAATTCGATGCCATCCAGACCACCGGCCTTGGCGCGGCCCGCCGCTGTGGCGTAGTTGCCAATGACCCGCCAGATTTCTTCCGGCTCGATGGTTTTGCAGGTCGCACGGTGCACCGGTTCACGGATGCCCGACGGCGACAGCAGGGTTGGCCAATGCTCGCCGTCCCAGCGCGAGCGGCGGCCCATGTGGGTAATCTGGATCATGATCTTGGCGCCATGCTTGTGCATGGCGTCGGCCAGGTTCTGGAAATGCGGGATGATCCGGTCGTCAGCCAGGTTGACCGATTTCCACCAGCCTTGCGGGCTGTCGATGGCCACACTGGAAGAACCGCCGCAAATCGCCAGGCCGATCCCGCCCTTGGCTTTCTCTTCGTAATACTTGACGTACCGGTCGGTGGTCATGCCGCCGTCGGTCGCGTAGACCTCGGCGTGCGCGGTGCTGAGCACGCGGTTGCGGATGGTCAATTTGCCGATCTGGATCGGCTGGAACATTGCTTCGAAAGCCATGGCGGGTTCCTCGACTTACAACGGCTTGACGGTGAACAAACCGTCGTCGTGGCCTTCTTCGGAGCCACCGTAGACTTGCTCGGCAACCGTGCGAATGCTGCTGCCGCGCGCTTGCAGAATCTGGTCCATGGCACCGGCAAACCAACCGGTGAACATGTAGTCGACTTTGCGCCCGACCTTGCCGTAGACGTAGACGAATGCCGAGTGTTCGAGCTTGACGCTGGCGATGCCTTTATCGAGGTCGATGTCTTGGATCTTGAACAGGCCCCAGCCGCGTTGCGACAGGCGCTTCATGTAGTGCTCGAACACCGCAACGCCTTCCAGGCCGTGGCATTCAGCTTCTTTCTCGCACCAATGCCAGGCGGATTTGTAGCCGGCCTTGTAGAGGATTTCGGCGTAGGCGTCGGCGCCCAGCACTTCTTCGATGCCCATGTGGTTGTTGACGAAGAAATGACGCGGCACGTACAGCATCGGCAGGGCGTCGGAGGTCCAGACACCGGTTTCGCTGTCGACTTCGATTGGCAATTGCGGGGCGATCTTGGCCATGGAAACTTAACTCCAGAAAATTCGTGGTGTGTTTTGCGTATGTAGCAGCTGCCGAGCCTGCGAGGCTGCGTTGGGCTGCGAAGCGGCCCCCCAAGGGCGGTCCTGCGGACCGCGACGCAGCCTCGTGCCTCGGCAGCTGCTACAAAAGATCGTTATTCACAAGGGATCGTTATTCACTCGCCCCAGACGTCTTTGAGAACGCTGACCCAGTTATCGCCCATGATCTTGCGCACTACTCGCTCGGGGTGGCCGCGCTTGAGCAGCGTTTCGGTCAGGTTCGGGAACTCGCCGACGGTGCGGATGCCCAGCGGGTTGATAATCTTTCCGAAGCTGGTGAGGCGTCGCGCGTAGCCCTTGTCGTGGGTCAGCATTTCGAAGAAATCCTGGCCGTGACCCTGGGTGAAGTCGGTGCCGATGCCGATCGCATCTTCGCCAACGATGTTCATGGTGTATTCGATCGCTTCGGCGTAGTCGTCGATGGTCGAATCAATGCCCTTGGCGAGAAACGGCGCGAACATGGTCACGCCGACAAAACCGCCGTGGTCGGCAATGAACTTCAGTTCTTCATCGGACTTGTTGCGCGGGTGCTCTTTGAGGCCCGACGGCAGGCAGTGGGAATAGCAGACTGGCTTTTTCGATTCGAGGATGACTTCTTCGGAAGTCTTGGAGCCGACGTGGGACAGGTCGCACATGATGCCGACGCGGTTCATTTCGGCGACGATTTCGCGACCGAAACCCGACAGCCCGCCATCACGTTCGTAGCAACCGGTGCCGACCAGATTCTGCGTGTTGTAGCACATCTGCACCACGCCAACGCCGAGCTGCTTGAAGATCTCGACATAGCCGAGCTGGTCCTCGAACGCATGAGCATTCTGGAAGCCGAAAATGATCCCGGTCTTGCCCTGCTCCTTGGCTTTGCGGATGTCGGCGGTGGTTTTCACCGGGATCACCAGGTCGCTGTTCTCGCGGATCAGCTTCTGGCTCGCGGCGATGTTATTGATCGTGGCCTGGAAGCCTTCCCACACCGACACTGTGCAGTTGGCTGCGGTCAGACCGCCCTTGCGCATGTCTTCGAACAGGTCGCGGTTCCACTTGGCGATAATCAGCCCGTCGATAACGATGCTGTCGGCGTGCAATTCGGCTGGGCTCATCAGGCAGTCCCCTATTAGCGATTCGTGCGCCGAATCGTGTGCCGGCGCTTTGGGGCCAGCATATGCCTGAGCACCGGGGCAGCCGGGTGCAAAAACGACAGGGGGTTTGCCGAAAGCGTCAATCCGCGACAAAGGGTCGTCGTTGAACGTGGCGCGCCACCTGTTCAAGGACCTGCGCATGGGCCAGAATTCGGCGCATCACTGGATGCTTACTGGATTTAGGGCGACTCAATGAAATCGATCTTCCTGGCAATGGCACTGATAGCGACCGGCGTACACGCGGCAGAAGAATCCGACAACAACCCCTGCGATGCCGTCGAAAACGACATACAGACCCTGGAATGCTCAGTCTACGGCCGCACCACCGCCGAAGACCTGCTCAAGGAAAACGTCCAGAGCCTCAACGATAGCCTGCAAACGACCTACGGCAAAAACAAGGCCCAGCTGAACGACATCAGCGAAAAACTCAAAGTCGCCCAACAGCAATGGCTGAAAACCCGCGACGCCGACTGCGCCGTGGAAGCGTTCCCGGCGACCAGCGGCAGCCAGGCCTTCACCATTGCGCAGAATGATTGCGTGGCAAGAATGAGCGATGAACGGTCGGAGTTTTTGGAGTCGATTTCGCAGGAGTGAGGATGTAATGGAAAACAATGTGATCCCCCACTAAGTAGTCAGGAATTCCCAATGAACATCTGCGGCATTGAAATCAAAGGCAGCGAAGCGATCATCGCCGTGGCCTCCCTCGACGGTCAGGCCTTAAGCCACGTTGCTTTGGCGACCAAGAAAATCGCTCTGGACGATGACGACGAAGCGGCGAACGTCAAAGTCTTCGCCGCTCAGGTTGCCTCGTTTGTTCGGGAGAATTCGGTCGACCGGATCGCGATCAAGAAGCGCAGCAAGAAAGGCGAGTTTGCCGGTGGGCCGACGACGTTCAAGATCGAAGGGATTTTTCAGCTATTGGAGAGTTGCGAGGTGACGCTCTTGTCTCCGCAGACGATCAATGCCCAGGCCAAGAAGCACAATTTCGAGCTGCCGGCGACGCTGAACAAGTATCAGCATGAAGCCTATAAAGCGGCGTGCTCGGCGCTGATGAAGAAGTAGAAACTTTCCACTGATCATGCCCTGGCGGTGCGGCGATCCTCCCGCGGGCAGCGCTCAAACCGTGCGCGGTAGCTGCGGGTGAAATACGACGGCGACTCAAACCCGCAGGCGATGCTCACTTCCAGCACGCTGAGGTCGGTCTGGCGCAACAGTTGCCGGGCTTTTTCCAGCCGTAGTCGCAGATAAAAATTGCTCGGTGTGTCGTTCAGGTGCAGGCGAAACAACCGCTCCAACTGCCGCCGCGTCACTTTGATCGACTCCGCCAATTGCAGCGTGCTCAGCGGCGGCTCGCTGTGCAGTTCCATCTCGCCGATCACCTGAACCAGTTTCTTGTTGCGAATCCCGTAGCGCGTGGCGACTTCCATGCGCTGGTGGTCTTTGCGCGGGCGGATGCGCCCGAGCACAAACTGTTCGCTGACCTGGATCGCCAGCTCCGGGCCGTGGGCCTGGGCGATGAGGTCGAGCATCAGGTCGATGGACGCGGTGCCGCCAGCACAAGTGATGCGGCGGCGGTCGATTTCGAACAGTTCCTGGGTGACGCTGAGCTGTGGATAAGACTCTTTGAAGGCGTCGATGGCTTCCCAGTGCAGCGTCAGGCGATGGCCGTCGAGCAAACCGGCGTCGGCGAGGACAAAACTGCCGGTGTCGATGGCGCCGAGGGTCACGCCGTCGTTGTCCAGTCGGCGCAGCCAATGCTGCAGCGTCGGCGTGGCGAATTTCAGCGGTTCAAAACCGGCGACCACCAATAAAGTCGCGCCTTTCTTCAGCGGTTCCAGCGCCGCGTCGGCGTTGACCGACATGCCGTTGCTGGCCAATACCGCGCCGCCGTCGGCGCTCAACACGTGCCAGCGATACAGCTCGCCGCGAAAGCGATTGGCGACCCGCAACGGCTCGATCGCCGAGATGAAACCGATGGCGGAAAAACCCGGCATCAACAAGAAATAGAAATCCTGGGACATGGAGCGCACTCGACTGGCAGGTAACGAGAGGTCGACTAGCGTGGGGACGTTGATACGCCAGTTGTCGATGGCATTCAAGGGCGCAGGTCGCTGCAGTGCAAGAGCTGGTCGCCATAGTGCGCTTTCACGGGGGCATTGCTGCGTAACTTGGCATCACCGGTGCGCAGATGCCGGGAACCACAATAACGTATGCCGAGGAAACCGACATGAAACGACTGATCAGCAGCTGTGTTCTTGCACTCAGCGGTACCGCTTTCTTCAGCGCCAGCGTCATGGCGGCCGAACCTGCGTCGTGCCAGAACGTGCGCATGGGCGTGGTCAACTGGACCGACGTGATCGCCACCAGCGCCATGACCCAGGTCCTGCTCGATGGCCTCGGCTACAAAACCAAACAGACCAGCGCGTCCCAGCAAATCATTTTCGCCGGGATTCGTGACCAGCGCCTCGACCTGTTCCTCGGCTACTGGAACCCGTTGATGACCCAGACCATCACCCCGTTCGTCGATGCCAAACAGGTGAAAGTGCTGGAAGCGCCAAGCCTCAAGGATGCCCGCGCGACCCTCGCGGTGCCGACCTATCTCGCCGACAAGGGCCTGAAAACCTTCGCCGACATCGCCAAGTTCGAAAAAGAACTGGGCGGCAAAATCTACGGCATCGAGCCTGGCTCGGGCGCCAACACCCAGATCAAAGCGATGATCGCGAAGAACCAGTTCGGCCTCGGCAAGTTCCAGTTGGTCGAGTCGAGCGAGGCCGGCATGCTCGCGGCGGTGGATCGCGCCGTGCGCCGCAAGGAGGCCGTGGTGTTCTTCGGTTGGGCGCCGCACCCGATGAACGTCAACGTGCAGATGACGTACCTGACCGGCAGCGAAGATGCGCTCGGGCCGAACGAAGGCATGGCAACCGTGTGGACCGTCACCTCGCCGAACTACGCGCAGCAATGCCCGAACATCGGCCGTTTGCTCAGCAACCTGACTTACACCGCCGAAGACGAGAGCCGGATGATGCAACCGCTGCTCGATCACAAAGATGCTTTCGAATCGGCCAAGCAATGGCTCAAGGATCACCCGCAGGACAAGCAGCGCTGGCTCGAAGGTGTGACCACGTTCGATGGCAAACCAGCGGCTGAAAACCTGTCATTGACCAGTAAATAAACCCGATTGAACCACCGAATCGCAGCCTACACGGGCTGCGAACGGAATCATCACGCCTGTAAGGAATCGCTAAATGAACCACGACGTCATCATCACCTGCGCACTCACCGGTGCTGGCGACACGAGCGCCAGAAGCCCACACGTGCCGGTCACCCCGAAACAAATCGCTGCCGCTGCGGTGGAAGCGGCCAAGGCCGGCGCAACCGTGGTGCATTGCCACGTTCGCGACCCGCAAACCGGCAAGTTCAGCCGTGACGTAGCGCTGTACCGCGAAGTCATGGAGCGCATCCGCGAGGCGGACATCGACATCATCGTCAACCTCACCGCCGGCATGGGCGGCGACCTTGAAATCGGTGGCGGCGAGAACCCGATGGAGTTCGGCCCGAACACCGATCTGGTCGGCCCGCTGACCCGTCTGGCCCACGTCGAAGAGTTGCTGCCGGAAATCTGCACGCTCGATTGCGGCACGCTGAATTTTGGCGATGGCGACACCATTTATGTGTCGACGCCGGCGCAGTTGCGGGCCGGCGCCAAGCGGATTCAAGAGCTGGGCGTGAAGCCAGAACTGGAGATTTTCGACACCGGTCACCTGTGGTTCGCCAAGCAGATGATCAAGGAAGGTTTGCTCGACGACCCGCTGTTCCAGTTGTGCCTGGGCATCCCGTGGGGCGCGCCGGCCGACACCACCACCATGAAAGCCATGGTCGATAACCTGCCGGCGAATGCGGTGTGGGCCGGGTTTGGCATCGGCCGCATGCAAATGCCGATGGCCGCGCAAGCGGTGCTGCTCGGCGGCAACGTGCGGGTCGGGCTGGAGGACAACTTGTGGCTGGACAAAGGCGTGTTGGCGACCAATGGGCAATTGGTTGAACGCGCCAGCGAAATCCTCAGCCGCCTCGGCGCCCGCGTCCTCACGCCGGCAGAAGGCCGGACAAAAATGGGCCTGACCAAGCGCGGTTGATCCCCTTAAACACATAACCTGTGGGAGCACAGCTTGCTCGCGATAGCGGTATTCCAATCGCAGAAGATGTGCCGGATGTTCCGACGCCATCGCGAGCAAGCTTTGCTCCCACAGGCGTTCACCGAATCAATTCAGGAAGTCGCCATGAGCTTTATCACCGAAATCAAAACCTTCGCCGCACTCGGCAGCGGTGTCATCGGCAGTGGCTGGGTGTCTCGCGCCCTCGCCCACGGCCTCGACGTGGTGGCCTGGGACCCGGCGCCGGGTGCCGAAGCGGCATTGCGCAAACGCGTCGCGAACGCCTGGGGCGCGCTGGAGAAACAAGGCCTGGCGCCCGGTGCAGCGCAAGATCGCCTGCGTTTTGTCGCGACCATTGAAGAGTGCGTGCGCGACGCCGATTTCATTCAGGAAAGCGCCCCGGAACGCCTCGAACTGAAACTCGAACTGCACGGCAAAATCAGCGCCGCAGCCAAACCCAACGCGTTGATCGGCTCCAGCACCTCAGGGCTGTTGCCGAGCGAGTTCTACGAAGGTTCGACGCATCCGGATCGCTGCGTGGTCGGGCACCCGTTCAACCCGGTTTACCTGCTGCCGCTGGTGGAAGTGGTCGGCGGCAAGAATACTGCGCCGGAGGCCATTCAAGCGGCGATAAAAGTCTATGAATCCTTGGGCATGCGTCCGCTGCACGTGCGCAAGGAAGTGCCGGGATTTATCGCCGACCGCTTGCTCGAAGCATTGTGGCGCGAGGCGCTGCACCTGGTGAATGACGGCGTCGCGACCACCGGTGAAATCGACGATGCGATCCGTTTTGGCGCCGGCCTGCGCTGGTCGTTCATGGGCACGTTTTTGACTTACACACTGGCGGGCGGCGATGCCGGGATGCGTCACTTCATGGCCCAGTTCGGTCCGGCATTGAAGCTGCCGTGGACCTACCTGCCGGCCCCGGAACTGACCGACAAATTGATTGATGACGTGGTCGACGGCACCGCCGACCAGCTCGGCTCGCACAGCATTTCGGCGCTGGAACGCTACCGTGATGATTGCCTGCTGGCGGTGCTCGAAGCGGTGAAAACCACCAAAGAAAAGCATGGGATGGCGTTCGCCGACTGATAGCGATCGGCTTGAAATCCACCCCTCACCCTAACCCTCTCCCCAGAGGGGAGAGGGGACTGACCGAGGTGTTTTTGGAGCTCCATCGACCTGAGTTATCGAGTCGGACTCAAGCTTGAAAGCCATGGAGATCTGCCCCCTTTCCCCCTCTCCCCTGTGGGGAGAGGGAACTGACCGAGGTGTTCTTGGAGCTCCATCGACCGGGGATATCGAGTCGGACTCAAGCTTGAAAGGCATGGAGATCTGCCCCCTTTCCCCCTCTCCCCTGTGGGGAGAGGGAACTGACCGAGGTGTTCCTGGAGCTCCATCGACCGGAGTTATCGAGTCGGACTCAGGCTTGAAAGGCATGGAGATCTGCCCCCTTTCCCCCTCTCCCCTGTGGGGAGAGGGGACTGACCGAGGTGTTTTTGGAGCTCCATCGACCGGAGATATCGAGTCGGACTCAGGCTTGAAAGGCATGGAGATCTGCCCCCCTTTCCCCCTCTCCCCTGTGGGGAGAGGGAACTGACCGAGGTGTTCTTGGAGCTCCATCGTCCGGAGATATCGAGTCGGACTCAGGCTTGAAAGGCATGGAGATCTGCCCCCTTTCCCCCTCTCCCCTGTGGGGAGAGGGCTGGGGTGAGGGGTGGATCTTGAACACAAACAAACTCCCAAGACTGGAACCAAAATCATGCCCGCACTCACCACCTATCAAACCCGAATCATCCCCGACTGGGTCGATTACAACGGCCACCTGCGCGATGCCTTCTACCTGCTGATATTCAGCTACGCCACCGACGCGCTGATGGATCGCCTGGGCATGGACAGCAGCAACCGCGAAGCCAGCGGCAACTCGCTGTTCACCCTCGAACTGCACCTCAACTACCTGCACGAAGTGAAGCTCGACGCCGACGTCGAAGTGCACACGCAAATCATCGCCCACGACAGCAAACGCCTGCACCTCTACCACAGCCTGCATCTGGTGGGCGGTGACAAGGAACTGGCCGGCAACGAGCAAATGCTGTTGCACGTCGACCTCGCCGGGCCGCGTTCCGCACCGTTCAGTGCCGACACCTTGAGCAAACTGCAAACCATCGTCGCCGACCAAAGCGACCTGCCAAGCCCTGACTACGTCGGCCGAGTGATTGCTTTACCGCAAAAAAAATCGGGATGAAATGAGTTGTTGACGCGCATTCCCGTGCTGCAACGCTAGACCGCGTTTTCGTTCTTCGCGGGCAAGCCTCGCTCCTACGGGCGTACCTCTGTAGGAGCGAGGCTTGCCCGCGAAAGCGTCAGCCGAGACACCCAATCCCTTCCTGATCCACAGCCAAAAAAAACCCCGATCAAGCCGTGACTTGATCGGAGCTGAGGAGGGTACTTTTGAGGAGCTGTTGCGCGAGGGTGACCAAACCGTCGTGGTGCCAGCTGAGTCCAGTGTGCCTAACCTCACCCATCGCAAGTTAGCCGAAAACGACCTGTTCATAGGTATTGCGGCCATGGCGACAAATCGCCCTTGCCCAGACCCCATCGCGCTACGAGAATCGAGCCACACGACACCGTTCCCTGAAGAAGGATTGCGTCATGATGCACGCCGATTTAATTGACCAGGAAGACCTGTTGGGCCAACTGAAAGCGCTGGGTTTTCAAGTGCCGAGCGGCGCCACGGCCGAGCAGGCTTGTGAGTGTGCGGTGCGCGGGCTGGACGATGTCCGGGCATTTGAATTGCGCAAGATGGTCAAGGACATGTACACCAGCGGCGCGAGCATCCAGCCGATGGTACGCCAGGCGATCGACAAGCAATTATTGCCGGCGCTGGCGGAGTATCAGCAGAAGTCGTAGCGACTGATAAATCCAATCGCGAGCAAGCTCGCTCCCACAGAAGATCGCATATCCCTGTGGGAGCGAGCTTGCTCGCGATGAAGGCCCCTCGGCCTAGAGCCTTACGCTGGCAAAAGTCGATTCATTACGCGCCTGACTCAGCGCCGACAGCGGCCCGGACAGCGGCGACAGCACCAGTGCTTGCGGCAGCGGCATCATCGCCACTTGCTGCGTGGTGTTGGAACCGACGCGTTCGTCGCGCGGCGGAATGCCGAAGTACTCGCGGTAGCACTTGGAGAAGTGCGGCGTCGAGACAAACCCGCACACCGACGCTACTTCGATGATCGACATCGGCGTTTGCTTGAGCAACTGCCGGGCGCGGATCAAGCGCAGTTTCAGGTAATAACGCGACGGCGAACAGTGCAGGTATTTCTGGAACAGCCGCTCCAACTGACGGCGCGAAACGGCGACGTACACCGCCAGCTCATCCAGATCGATCGGCTCTTCCAGATTGGCTTCCATCAGCGCGACGATTTCCTGCAGCTTCGGCTGATTGGTGCCGAGCATGTGCTTGAGCGGCACGCGCTGGTGATCCTGCTCGTTGCGGATGCGTTCGTAGACAAACATCTCGGAAATCGCCGCCGACAGTTCGCGGCCATGATCGCGGCTGATCAGGTGCAGCATCATGTCCAGCGGCGCGGTGCCGCCGGAGCTGGTGAAACGGTTGCGGTCGAGGGTGAACAAACGAGTGCTCATGGCCACGCGCGGGAAGGCTTCCTGCATCGAGGCCAGGCATTCCCAGTGCACGCTGCAATCAAAACCATCGAGCAGACCGGCGCACGCCAGCGCCCAGCTACCAGTGCACACCGCGCCCAGGCGCTTGGACTGGCGCGCCTGGCTTTGCAGCCACGACACGTGTTCGCGAGTGACCGTGCGCTGAATGCCGATGCCGCCGCAGACGATGATGGTGTCCAGGCTTGGTGCTTTGTGCATCGAGCAATCGGGGGTGATTTGCAGACCATCGCTGGCCCAGACCTGGCCACCGTCAACGGTGAGTGTGGTCCAGCGATACAGCTCGCGGCCGGACAATTGGTTGGCCATACGCAGAGGTTCTACTGCGGAGGCCAGAGAAATTAGCGTGAAATTGTCCAGCAGCAGAAAGCCGATGGATTGAGGCGCACGGTTCTGGGGTTGGGCCCCGGAGTTGAACGTCGTCATCGCGGTATCTCCTCACACAAAGCGGGTGATGGCCTCAGGCGGAGGCTCTTGTTATTGCCATCGTTCTCGCGTGGGAGACGGGCTTTGTAATGACAGAGCAATTGCCATGCCTAAAATTGAATGGCCGTTCAATAACTCCTGAAAACGACGTCGCGGTGCGTCTATATAAGCCTTGCGCGAAGTGGGGGTTATAAGTGCCATCAGCGCCGGCAAATGCGCCGCGCAAAAGGCTGTGAGCAAATCGGTAGCACTTGTGGGAACAGGGCTGCGGCGCCTTGCAACAGAATGTCACCGCAAGCACAGGTGACAGGCGGTATTGGCCAGCCAGGAGCGCTGATCAGGGATCTGTCACTTATCTGTAAGCGACGCGCCAAAACGTGGCGCGTTTTGATTGCGGTGTGCACTTAGCGCGCAGTTTTGACTGGTCTTCTCTGGCAAATGACCTTTCTGTGGCGAGGGGATTTATCCCCGTTCGGCTGCGCAGCAGTCGTAAAGATTCTGGGGCCGCTTCGCGACCCAACGGGGATAAATCCCCTCGCCACAAAAGCCCCTCGCCACAGGGCAACTCGGTTTCAACACTCCACCGCGCTGACCGCCAAGCCGCCGCGCGAGGTTTCTTTGTATTTGTCGTGCATGTCGGCGCCGGTGTCGCGCATGGTGCGGATCACCCGGTCCAGCGAAATAAAGTGCTGGCCGTCGCCGCGCAAGGCCATTTGTGCGGCGTTGATCGCTTTCACCGCGGCAATCGCGTTGCGCTCGATGCACGGCACTTGCACCAGGCCGCCGACCGGGTCGCAGGTCAGGCCGAGGTTGTGTTCCAGGCCAATTTCCGCGGCGTTGCACAACTGCTCCGGGGTCGCGCCGAGAATCTCCGCCAGCCCCGCCGCCGCCATCGCGCACGCCGAACCCACTTCGCCCTGGCAACCGACTTCGGCGCCAGAGATCGAGGCGTTTTTCTTGCACAGGATCCCCACCGCCGCGGCGCTGAGGAAATAGTCGACCACGTTCGCCTCCGTCACCACTTCGCTGAACTTCATGAAGTAATGCAGCACCGCCGGAATGATTCCCGCCGCGCCGTTAGTCGGTGCCGTGACCATGCGCCCGCCGGCCGCGTTCTCTTCGTTGACCGCCAGTGCAAAAAGATTGACCCATTCCATCGCGCTTAACGTCGAGCCGATCACATTGGGCTTGCCCAATTCCTGAAGACTGCGATGCAACTTGGCCGCGCGCCGCCGCACGTTCAAACCGCCAGGCAAGATGCCTTCGTGCTTGAGCCCTTGCTCGACGCAATCCTGCATGGCGCGCCAGAGTTTCATCAGCCCGGCGCGGATTTCATCTTCGCTGCGCCAGACCTTTTCGTTGGCCATCATCAGCTCGGCGACGCGCAGATCGTGCGTCTGGCACAGCGCAAGCAATTCCACCGCGCTGGAAAAATCGTAAGGCAGTTCGGTGCGATCCAGATCCACCACGCCGCTGGAGGCTTGCGCCTCATCGACGACAAAACCACCGCCAATCGAATAGTAGGTGTCGCGATGCAGTTCGCCGTTTTCGCCTTCTACAATCAACGTCATGGCGTTCGGGTGAAACGGCAGGTTTTCATCGATCAGACGCATGTCGCGGGCCCAGATGAACGGCACCGGCAAACGACCGTCGAGGTACAGCGTGCCGGTCTCGCGCAGGCTGGCGATGTGGATGCCGATTTGCGACGGATCGATCGCGTCCGGCCACTCGCCCATCAGGCCCATGATCACCGCGTTATCGCTGCCGTGACCGATGCCAGTGGCGGATAACGAGCCGTAGAGCTGAACTTCGACACGCCTTGTTTGTTCCAAAAGACCCTGCTCACGCAAACCTTGCACGAACAGCGCGGCCGCTCGCATCGGGCCGACGGTGTGCGAACTGGAAGGGCCGATGCCGATTTTGAACAGGTCGAAAACGCTGATAGCCATTACTGCCGAACTCCTGGATGTACCCGATCCAGGCGCAAAAGCGCCCAGTGACGAAGCTGCTACGCTCAAGCTGCAATCCGCCGCAATGGCTGCATCATCGGGCTTTTGCGGTGTCGTTCGACGTCTCACACCGACGCACTCATGTCCACCAACGCCGCGGGTCTTTGACGCTGCGCTTTCGCCGTTTTTTAGCGGTGCAGAGCGGCAAACAGGGCTGAAAAAAGCTGTAAACGACGTCACCGACACTGGATGCGACCATCCCTGTACTGGTTACGACGCCCCCTGTAGGCGTCAGATTTTCACTGGTACATGATCGTATCGACTCGATTGCAAGGCGCCGCGGTAGAGCAGTCTGAAAAACGCCACCCAACCGCAACCTATAAGTGCGGTGGTCCAATCGGAACACTGCCGAAAAAAACAACCAAGGAGTCCATCCATGAAAGGTTCCCCCTCGCTGTTGTTGGCCGCCATGCTGAGTCTGCCGTTATTGGCGCAAGCCGCAGAACCAGCTCAGTGCAGCACCGTAAATTTCTCTGATGTCGGCTGGACCGACATTACCGCGACTACCGCGACCACCAGCGTTGTCCTCAACGCCCTCGGCTACAAAACCAAAACCACGATGATTTCCGTGCCGGTGACCTACAAGTCGCTGGCCGACGGCAAAAACATGGACGTGTTCCTCGGTAACTGGATGCCGACCATGGAAAACGACATCAAGGCCTACCGCGAAGCGGGCACCGTCGACACCGTGCGCACCAACCTGACCGGCGCCAAATACACCCTCGCGGTGCCGCAAGCGCTCTACGACAAAGGCCTGCATGACTTCGCCGACATCGCCAAATTCAAGAAAGAGCTCGACGGCAAGATCTACGGCATCGAGCCGGGCAACGACGGTAACCGGCTGATCCAGAGCATGATCGACAAGGATGCCTTCGGCCTCAAAACCGCCGGTTTCAAAGTCGTCGAATCAAGTGAAGCGGGGATGCTCTCGCAGGTTGATCGCGCGCAGAAACGCCAAACCGCCGTGGTCTTCCTCGGCTGGGCGCCGCACCCGATGAACAAGCGCTTCAAGATCCAGTACCTGACCGGCGGCGATGACTTCTTCGGCCCTGATTTCGGCGCCGCCACCGTCGCCACCAACACCCGCAAGGATTATGTCCAGGAATGCAGCAACGTCGGCACGCTGCTGAAAAACCTGGAGTTCACCGTGGACATGGAAAGTGCGCTGATGGGCAACATCCTGGATGACAAGATGAAACCTGACGCCGCTGCCAAGGCCTGGCTGAAAAAGAATCCACAGGTGCTTGATACCTGGCTCGCAGGCGTGACCACCATTGACGGTAAACCAGGCCTGGAGGCCGTGAAAGCCAAGCTCGACCAGCCTTGAATTAAGGAGCATCGCTTACGCCGGGCGGCTCACGCCGTCCGGGCTGTTTATTTCCTTGCATGCGGACGTTCATTACCATGCTGATTGATCAGAAAATCCCTTTAGGCCAGTACATCGCAGGCTTCGTTGAATGGTTGACGCAACACGGCGCCAACACCTTCGACGCCATCGCCGTGTCACTGGAAACGATGATCCACGGCGTGACTTTCGCGCTGACCTGGTTCAACCCGCTGGCATTGATCGGCCTCATTGCACTGATTGCACATTTGATCCAACGAAAGTGGGGGCTGACGGTTTTCGTCATCGCTTCCTTTCTGCTGATCCTCAATCTGGGGTACTGGCAGGAAACCATGGAAACCCTCGCCCAGGTGTTGTTCGCCACCCTGGTCTGCGTGGTCATCGGCGTGCCGCTTGGCATCGTCGCCGCGCACAAACCGATGTTCTACACACTGATGCGTCCGGTGCTCGATCTGATGCAGACCGTGCCGACGTTCGTGTACCTCATTCCAACCCTGACCCTCTTCGGGCTGGGTGTGGTCCCGGGCCTGATTTCGACGGTGGTGTTCGCGATTGCCGCGCCGATCCGCCTGACCTACCTGGGGATCCGCGATGTACCCGCAGAACTGCTCGACGCCGGCAAAGCCTTCGGCTGCTCGCGTCGCCAACTGCTCTCCCGTATCGAACTGCCCCACGCCATGCCAAGCATCGCGGCCGGTATCACCCAGTGCATCATGCTGTCGCTGTCGATGGTGGTGATCGCCGCACTGGTGGGCGCCGATGGCTTGGGCAAACCCGTGGTCAACGCACTGAACACCGCCGATATCGCCCTGGGCTTCGAAGCCGGGCTGGCCATCGTCCTGCTGGCGATCATGCTCGACCGTATCTGCAAACAACCCGACGCCAAAGTAGGGGGTGACGCATGAGCATTATTCGCTTCGAAGACGTCGACGTGATCTTCTCCCGAGATCCGCGTGAGGCGCTCAAACTCCTCGACCAAGGCATGACCCGCGACCAGATCCTGAAAAAAACCGGGCAGATTGTCGGCGTTGAAAAAGCCACGCTGGACATCGAGCGCGGCGAAATCTGCGTGTTGATGGGCCTTTCCGGTTCCGGCAAATCAAGCCTGCTGCGCTGCATCAACGGCCTCAACACCGTCAGCCGTGGCAAGTTGTTCGTCGAGCACGAAGGCAAGCAGATCGACATCGCTTCGTGCACCCCGGCCGAGCTGAAAATGATGCGCACCAAGCGCATTGCGATGGTGTTCCAGAAGTTCGCGCTGATGCCGTGGCTGACGGTTCGCGAGAACATCAGTTTCGGTCTGGAAATGCAGGGTCGCCCAGAGAAAGAACGGCGCAAGTTGGTCGATGAAAAACTCGAGCTGGTGGGTTTGACCCAGTGGCGCAACAAGAAGCCCGACGAGCTCTCCGGCGGTATGCAGCAACGTGTCGGCCTGGCCCGTGCGCTGGCGATGGACGCCGATATTCTGCTGATGGATGAACCGTTCTCGGCACTCGATCCGCTGATCCGCCAAGGTTTGCAGGACGAACTGCTGGAGCTGCAACGCAAGCTGAGCAAGACCATTGTGTTTGTCAGCCACGACCTCGATGAAGCACTGAAACTCGGTAGCCGGATCGCGATCATGAAGGACGGCCGGATCATCCAGTACAGCGTGCCGGAAGAAATTGTGCTCAACCCGGCGGACGATTACGTGCGTACCTTCGTCGCGCACACCAACCCGCTGAACGTGCTTTGCGGCCGCAGCCTGATGCGCACGCTGGACAACTGCAAACGCATCAATGGTTCGGTGTGTCTCGATCCGGGCGGCGATTCGTGGCTGGACCTGGCCGAGGGCAACACCATCAAGGGTGCTCGCCAGAACGGCGCCAGCATGGACTTGCAGAACTGGGCGCCGGGGCAAGCGGTTGAGGGCCTGGGCCGTCGGCCGACGCTGGTGGATTCGAACATCGGCATGCGCGATGCGCTACAGATTCGTTATCAGACCGGCAATAAACTGGTGCTGCACGACAACAACAAAGTCGTCGGCATCCTCGGCGACAGCGAGCTGTACCACGCACTGCTCGGCAAGAACCTGGGTTAAGGCAACAGACACAAAAACGCCGCGAGAGGATCGCGGCGTTTTTGTTTACGCAGATATCTAGCTATCACACCACCACTGTGGCGAGGGGGCTTGCCCCCGTTGGGTCGCGCAGCGGCCCCAAATCCAGACAGTGCGATCTTACAGATGGACCGCGCTGGCCGGGTTTACGACTGCTTCGCAGCCGAACGGGGGCAAGCCCCCTCGCCACAATGGTTCTGCGGTGCAGCGACGTGCACCGCAGTACTTCAAGTTTTAGCTATACACCCGGCCAAGGAGTTGCCGATGGCTTTCAAACTGATCGAGCACGTCACGGGTGATCTGATCCTGAGTGAAGCCCATCAAGTCGTAATCCTGGCTGCCGTTGTGCAGGTACACCTCGGCGCGGTAGTACCGAGCGCGTGGCTCTTCAGCGCTTTCCGCCGACACCCCTTCGCTCGCCGCCGCCAGATAACCGTCCAGGCTCACTTCGTAGACAAAAGGGTTGCCCTCTTCCATCTCGATCCGCAGGCCCATGCAACGCTTGGATTTACCGAGCAAGGTCTGCACTTCCAGGCCTTGAGCCTGCAACTGCGCCGCCGCATCTTCCAGCGCCGGGCTGACTTGCTTGTCCATGAAACGCTGCACGACCGACTGGTTCGGTTGCAGGTCCAGTTGGGTCAAACGCTCGCTGAAACCACGACGACCGCGTGCCGCCAGCTGCGCTTGCTCCTGTTCGACCTGCACGTCCTGACGCATCTGCTTGTGCAAACCGAACATGAAGAACACCAGCACCACCGAGAACGGCAGACCGGCCAGCACCACCATGGTTTGCATGGCTTCGAAGTTACCGGCGAACAGCAGGCCAATCGTTACCAGAGTAATCACCGCCGACCAGAAGATCCGCAGCCAGTGCGGCGCATCCTCGTCAACGTTGCCGCCTCTGCAGGAAAGGTTGGCCATCATCACCGCGCCGGAATCCGCCGGGGTCAGGAACAGCACAAAACCGACAAAGATCGACACGCCGATCACAATCTTCGACGCCGGGTAATGCTCCAGCAATTGATAGATCGCCATCGACGGCTGTTCCAGCGCGGTTTTCCCGAGCTCGACCGCGCCATGGTTCATCACCAGATCCAGCGCCGAGTTACCGAAGATCGACAACCACGCCAGGGTAAAACCCAGCGGAATCAGCAACACGCCGGCGACCAGTTCACGCACCGTGCGACCACGGGAAATACGCGCGATGAACATGCCTACGAACGGTGCCCAGGAAATCCACCAGGCCCAGTAGAACAAGGTCCACAGGCCCATCCAGCGTTCAGTCTTGGCGCCGTCGCCCTCGTACACATACAGGTCGAAGGTTTTCAGCACGATGCCGTTCATGTAGTCGCCGATGTTCTGCACAAAGCCGTTGAGCAAGTGCAGGGTCGGGCCGAACAGCAGCACGAAAATCAGCAAACCGCTGAACAGCACGATGTTCAGGTTGGACAGACGACGGATGCCGTTTTCCACGCCGGACACGGCAGCGATGGTCGCCACGGTGCTCATCACGATGATCACGATCAGCAGGTTAGTGTTGCTGTGTTCCATGCCGAACAGGTTTTCCAGCCCCGACGACACTTGCAGCGAACCAATCCCCAGGTTCGTCACCAGCCCCAGCAGCGTCACGAACATGCCGAAGCCGTCCACCGCGTGACCGGCCGCGCCTTTGACCCAGCGCTCGCCGACCAGCGGATACAGCGCCGAACGCAACGCCAGCGGTTGGTTATGCCGATACGCAAAGTACGCCACGGCGAGGCCGACCAGTGCGTAGATCGCCCAGCCGTGCAGGCCCCAATGCAGGAAGGTCAGTTGCACTGCCTGACGCGCGGCCATGTTGCTGCCGGCCACGCCTTCAGGCGGATTGAAGTAGTGGTCCAGCGGCTCGGAAGCGCCGAAGTACAACAGCGAAATGCCGATGCCCGACGAGAACAGCATCCCCGCCCAGGCGCCGTAGCTGAAGTCCGGGGTGTCGTCCTTGCTGCCCAGTTTGAGTTTGCCGTAAGAGGAAAACGCCAGGCCGACGACGAATACCAGGTAGGCGGCGATCACCACCATGTAGTACCAGCCGAAACTGCGGGACAACCAGGCCTGGGCAATACCGAGCAATCTGCCGGCCTCTTGCGGGGCGATGATCAGAATGGCGGTCAACAACAGGATCAACGCGGTAGAGGTGTAAAACACCCAACCGTTGACCGTCACCTTCTCGGGTGGGGTCTTTATAAGAGAGGCAGAACTCATGGCACAGATGCTCCAGGCAGTGCGAGAGAAGAACACAAGGCAACGCGTGACCCGACCAATCGGTTAGTTGGCAGCCGACCGGCGGGTGATATAAAGACACCCCGAAAAAGCCCGCAAACCGCAGGCAAAGCGTTGAGAACCGACGTCGCAGACCAAGCGACGGACGAATGGTCCGCCGCTTGGGCCAAAGGCGTCTTGCCCATTTCAACACGTCCGTCATCGTCGATCCGCGCCATGCCCCGCGCAGGTTTCGGGCTTTTTCAGATGTCGTTTTTCCGCCGACTACACGCGGGAAAAACCGGTAGGCAGCGACGAATTGTCGCAGATCTTATTCTTTGTTGATTGAACGTTCAATCAAAACAAAATAGACTGGCCCTCAATCCGACAGACGTTTTTCGTCCGTCGGAAGGCCTAAGGAGATGTGCAAGATGCCCAAGGTCGGTATGCAACCCATCCGCCGTCAGCAATTGATCGAAGCCACATTGCAGGCCGTCGATCAGGTTGGAATGGGGGACGCCAGCATTGCGCTGATCGCCCGTTTGGCCGGTGTCTCGAATGGCATCATCAGTCACTACTTTCAGGACAAGAACGGCCTGATTGCCGCTACGGCGCAGTACCTGATGAGTGTTCTCAGCGAGAACGTCACCGCGCGTCGTCAAGCGCTGGAAGACAGCAGCCCGAGGGCGCACCTTCAGGTGATTATCGAAGGCAACTTCGACGCCAGCCAAGTCAATGGCCCGGCAATGAAAACCTGGCTGGCCTTCTGGGCCACCAGCATGCACCACCCGTCTTTGCACAGGTTGCAGCGGATCAACGATCACCGTTTGTATTCCAACCTGTGTTGCCAGTTCCGCCGTGTATTGCCGCTCAATGATGCGCGCAGTGCAGCCCGAGGCCTGGCGGCCCTAATCGACGGTTTGTGGTTGCGCGGCGCCCTGTCGGGAGATGCTTTCGACACCGAGCAAGCGCACCGCATCGCTTACGAATACATGGATTTCCAATTGGCCAAGCAGGTGAGCTAGAGCACACATAACCGCTCAGCCCCTGAACGCCGCTGAACCGCACCGCTCCAGCTACACGGTGCGAGCAGTGGTTACCGCCAACCCACTTATGCTCTTGCGAGGACTTTATGGCCCGTTTCGAACTGCAAAAACTCTACATCGATGGCGGCTACTCCGACGCCAGCAGCGACGCCACTTTCGAAGCCATCAACCCGGCTAACGGAGAAGTCCTCGCAAACGTTCAGCGCGCGACATTCGACGACGTCGAGCGCGCTGTTGTCAGCGCTGAAAAAGGTCAGAAGATCTGGGCTGCGATGACCGCCATGGAGCGTTCGCGCATCCTGCGTCGTGCCGTCGACATCCTGCGCGAGCGCAACGATGAGCTGGCCGCGCTGGAAACCCTGGACACCGGCAAATCGTTCTCCGAAACCAAATACGTCGACATCGTCACCGGCGCCGACGTGCTGGAATACTACGCCGGCCTGGTGCCAGCGATCGAAGGCGAGCAGATCCCGTTGCGCGACACTTCTTTCGTCTACACCCGCCGCGAGCCGCTGGGCGTGGTTGCCGGTATCGGCGCGTGGAACTACCCGATCCAGATCGCCCTGTGGAAATCCGCACCTGCCCTGGCGGCCGGTAACGCGATGATCTTCAAGCCAAGCGAAGTCACCTCCCTGACCACGCTGAAACTGGCCGAGATCTACACCGAGGCTGGCGTTCCAGCGGGCGTGTTCAACGTGCTGACCGGCAGCGGCCGTGAAGTCGGCACCTGGTTGACCGAGCACCCACGCATCGAAAAAATCTCCTTCACCGGCGGCACCGACACCGGCAAGAAGGTCATGGCCAGCGCTTCGAGCTCTTCGCTCAAAGAAGTGACCATGGAACTGGGCGGCAAATCCCCGCTGATCATCTTCGACGACGCCGACCTCGATCGCGCCGCCGACACTGCGATGATGGCCAACTTCTACAGCTCCGGTCAGGTCTGCACCAACGGCACTCGCGTATTTGTTCCGACTCAGCTCAAGGCTGCGTTCGAAGCCAAGATCGCCGAGCGCGTTGCACGCATCCGCATCGGCAACCCTGAAGACGAGAACACCAACTTCGGCCCACTGGTCAGCTTTGCGCACATGGAAAGCGTGTTGGGTTACATCGCCAAGGGCAAGGAAGAAGGCGCCCGCCTGCTCTGCGGCGGCGATCGTCTGACTGAAGGCGACCTGGCCAAAGGCGCATTCGTCGCACCGACGGTGTTCACCGATTGCACCGACGAAATGACCATCGTTCGCGAAGAAATCTTCGGCCCGGTCATGGCGATCCTGACTTACGACACCGAAGAAGAAGTGATCCGTCGTGCCAACGACACCGACTTCGGCCTCGCTGCCGGCATCATCACCAAGGACCTGAACCGCGCTCACCGCGTGATTCATCAACTGGAAGCCGGTATCTGCTGGATCAACGCCTGGGGCGAGTCCGACGCGAAAATGCCGGTCGGCGGCTACAAGCAGTCGGGTGTTGGCCGTGAGAACGGGATCAGCTCGCTGAACAACTTCACACGCATCAAATCGGTACAGGTCGAACTGGGCGATTACGCCTCGGTGTTCTAAGGAACGCCCGCACAACCTGTAGCAGCTGCCGAGGAACGAGGTTGCGTTGCGCGTCCGCAGGACCGCCCCCGGGGGTCGCTGCGCACCCAACGCAGCCTCGTGCCTCGGCAGCTGCTACGGGCGACCTGACCACTTTCAATGAGGGTGCATTTTATGTCCCAAGAATACGATTACATCATCATCGGTGCCGGCTCGGCCGGTAACACCCTGGCGACCCGTCTGACTGAAGACGAAGGCGTCACCGTCCTGCTGCTCGAAGCAGGCGGCCCGGATTATCGTCTCGACTTCCGCACGCAAATGCCTGCCGCTCTGGCGTTTCCGCTGCAAGGTCGACGCTACAACTGGGCGTACGAAACCGATCCGGAACCGTACATGGACGGTCGCCGGATGGAATGCGGTCGCGGCAAAGGCCTCGGCGGTTCCTCGCTGATCAACGGCATGTGCTACATCCGCGGCAACGCGATGGACTACGACAACTGGTCGAAACTCCCAGGTCTGGAAAACTGGACTTACCTCGACTGCCTGCCGTATTTCCGCAAAGCGGAAACCCGCGACATCGGCGCCAACGACTACCACGGTGGCGACGGTCCGGTCAGCGTGACTACGCCGAAGGCTGGCAACAACCCGCTGTTCCACGCGATGGTTGAAGCCGGCGTACAAGCCGGTTACCCGCGCACCGAAGACTTGAACGGTTACCAGCAAGAAGGCTTCGGCCCGATGGACCGTACCGTCACGCCGAACGGCCGTCGTGCCAGCACCGCGCGCGGTTACCTGGACATCGCCAAGAAGCGCTCGACGCTGACCATCGTCACCCACGCCTTGACCGACAAGATTCTGTTTGAAGGCAAACGTGCGGTCGGCGTGCGTTACCTGATCGGCTCGGCAGAAGAACGTGTTGAAGCCAAGGCGCGCAAAGAAGTGCTGCTGTGCTCCGGCGCCATCGCCTCGCCGCAGATTCTGCAACGCTCCGGCGTCGGCCCGGCCGAACTGCTGAACAAGCTCGACATCCCGGTGGTCCACGACCTGCCAGGCGTCGGCGAAAACCTGCAGGATCACCTTGAGCTGTACCTGCAATACGCCTGCACCCAACCGGTTTCGCTGTACCCGTCGCTGCTCTGGTACAACCAGCCTGCGATCGGTGCCGAATGGCTGTTCAACGGCACCGGCATCGGCGCCAGCAACCAGTTCGAAGCCGGCGGTTTCATCCGTTCGCGTCCGGAATTCGAATGGCCGAACATTCAGTACCACTTCCTGCCGGTGGCGATTAACTACAACGGCAGCAACGGCGTGAAAGAGCACGGTTTCCAGGCGCACATGGGTTCCATGCGTTCGCCGAGCCGTGGTCGCATCCAGGCCAAGTCGAAGGATCCGCGCGAATACCCGAGCATCCTTTTCAACTACATGGCCACCGAGCAGGACTGGCAGGAATTCCGTGACGGCATCCGCCTGACCCGTGAAATCATGCAGCAGCCGGCACTGGATCAATACCGTGGCCGCGAAATCAGCCCGGGTATCGACGTGCAAACCGATGAGCAGCTCGACAAGTTCATCCGCGAACACGCCGAAACCGCGTTCCACCCGTCCTGCTCCTGCAAAATGGGCACCGACGAGATGGCCGTGGTTGACGCCGAGGGCCGTGTGCATGGCATGCAGAGCCTGCGTGTGGTCGATGCGTCGATCATGCCGATCATCACCACCGGCAACCTCAACGCGCCAACGATCATGATCGCCGAGAAAATCGCCGACAAGATCCGTGGCCGCCAGCCACTGCCGCGCAGCACCGCCGACTACTTCGTCGCCGGCGATGCGCCAGTGCGTGGCAAGCCGATGCGTGATGTGAGCCCGACTGCGCAGTAACACCCTTACACCGCGGTGCTGCCTTCGCGGGCAAGCCTCGCTCCTACAGGTTTTGGATTGGTTCGCCTATTTGTGATCAACCCAATCCACTGTAGGAGCGAGGCTTGCCCGCGAAAGCGTTCCAACAGACGAAACATGTAGACCTGACACAAACCGGTAAACCTTCCTACACCCGCGCCGCCCTTGATCCTACCCCCCACGCAGGCCTAATCTAGCGCCACGCAAACGTTTCACCCCCCTCGCCGTACCGATACGCCGCTACTCCATACCAAGGAGGTTCTCGAATGTTCGATTTCCACCCCCAGCTCAAGCAGCGTTTTGCTGCGTTGCGCACGGGCGCTGAATTCTTTTCGCTGCGTTATGTGCGCGAGTCCGGCCAATACCTGTCGGTGCGCAAGAACGTCGCCGAACCGCCGAGCCTGAGCCGTGACGAAGGCGCGATGCTGACCGTTCGGGTCAACGGCGTCGAAGCCTACGCGGCGACCAACGACCTCTCGCAGCAAGGCCTGCAAGCCGCACTGGAGAAAGCCGAGCAGCACGCTCGCCGACTCAAGCCGCACGCCCTGCTCGACCTCAGCGCACAAGCCGTATCGAGTGAGCGCGCCGATTACTTTTCGCCAAACTTCGACCAGCCCTTCCCGTCCCTGAACGACTGCTACCAGTTGCTCGGCGCCGAATCCGCGTCCGTGCCCAAGGACGAGCGACTGGTGAACTGGCAGGTCAGCATCGGCGTGACCAACGTCGAGCAGATCTACCTCAGCAGCGCCGGCGCCGAACTGCGCCAGGCCCAGCGCTTCGTGTTCCCCAGCCTGGAAGTGACCGCCTACGACGGCAACGACAGCCAGACCCGCACCCTCGGCCGCGAGAACTTCGGCCAACAGGGCGGCTTCGATGTGATCAGCCGCTGCGGACTGGTCGGCGCCGGGCCGAAAATCGCCGATCAGGCGCTGCAATTGCTGTTGGCGCCGAACACCCCGCAAGGCCCGCGCGACCTGCTGTTGATGCCCGACCAGATGATGCTGCAGATCCACGAATCGATCGGCCATCCGCTGGAACTCGACCGCATCCTCGGTGATGAACGCAATTACGCCGGCACCAGTTTCGTCAAGGCTGAGGATTTCGGCAGCCTGCAATACGGCTCCAAACTGCTCAACGTGACGTTCGACCCGGACATCCCCGAGCAGCTCGCCAGCTACGGCCATGACGACGACGGCAGCGCCGCGAGCAAGCAATTCCTGATCAAGGAAGGCCTGTTGTTACGGCCACTGGGCGGCGCACTTTCGCAATTTCGCGCCGGCATGGACGGCGTCGCCAACAGCCGCGCGTGCGGCTGGAACCGTCCGCCGATCGATCGCATGGCCAACCTCAACATCGAGGCCGGCGATCAGCCGCTGGAGCAATTGATCGGCGGCATCGAGAACGGCATTGTGATGAGCACCAACCGTTCCTGGTCGATTGACGATGCGCGCAACAAATTCCAGTTCGGCTGCGAGTGGGGCCAGTTGATCGAGAACGGCGAACTCAAAGGCGTGGTGAAAAACCCCAACTACCGGGCGATTTCCGCGCACTTCTGGAAAAGCCTCAGCGCGGTCGGCGACGCCAACACCGTCAAAGTCCTCGGCACGCCGAACTGCGGCAAGGGCGAACCGAACCAGGTGATCCGCGTCGGCCACGCCTCGCCGGCGTGCGTGTTCAGCAACATTGATGTGTTTGGGGGAGATGCCTGATGAGCATTGAAAAAAGTCAGGCCGATGCGTTCAAGTCGCTGGTCACCTGGCTGCGCGACGCGATTCGCGAGCCGGAACAATTCACCCTCAGCTACGCCGCCGAGTCGTCGTCCTTCGTGCGTTTCAATCACGCCAAGGTGCGTCAGGCCGGGCAAGTGCAGCAGGCGAGTGTCGGTTTCAAATTGATCAACGAAGGTCGCCACGCCGACCTGCACATCACCCTGTCCGGCGATGCCGAGGTTGACCTGCAGCGCTTGGCCGAGGGCCTGCAACAACTGCGCGAAACGTTGCCGTTGCTGCCGGCGGACCCGTACTTGCTGCTCAACCACAACGGCTGGCAGAGCAAGAATGTGCAGGACCATCCGTTGCCGGACACCGAGCAGGTGGTCGCCGAAATCGCTCAGGCCGCCGAGGGTCTGGACCTGGTCGGGTTCTACGCTGCCGGGCCGATCAGTCGTGGTTTCGCCAGCTCTTCGGGCGCGTTTGGCTGGCATCAGGCCAACAGCTTCAACTTCGATTTCAGCCTGTTTCATGAAAACGGCCAGGCGCTGAAAGCCAGCTACGCCGGGCACGACTGGAGCAGCGAAGGCTTCGCCAAACGCTTCCAGCAGGCCCGCGAGCAATTAGCGTTTCTCGGTCGGCCATCGCGCACTCTGGCGCCGGGGCAATACCGCGCTTACCTCGCCCCGGCGGCGCTGGAAGAGATCATGGGCATGCTCGGCTGGGGCGGTTTTTCCGCGCAGTCGATTGCCAGCAAGGGCAGCCCGTTGCAGAAGTTGTATGCCGGTGATCAGTCGTTCAGCCCGCTGGTATCGCTGGACGAAAAGGTCAGCGGTTCCCTGAGCCCGGCGTTTTCCGGCGAAGGTTATCCGCGCAGTGATCTGGGGTTGATCGTCGCCGGCAAGGCTGGCGCGCAACTGGTGGGTTCGCGCAGTGCCGCCGAATACGGTTTGACCGCCAACGGTGCCGGCGGCGGAGAAATGCCAAGTGCATTGAACATGGCGGCCGGCGTGTTGCCAGAAGCAGAGATCCTCAAGCAGTTGGGCACCGGGCTGTACATCAGCAACCTGTGGTACTTGAACTACTCGGATCAACCCGCTGCACGGATGACCGGGATGACCCGGTTTGCGACGTTCTGGGTCGAGAACGGCGAGATTCAGGCGCCGGTCAGCACCATGCGTTTTGATGACAGCGCCTACAGCTTGCTTGGTTCGCAGCTCGAAGCGCTGACCGAAGAACGCGAACTGCTGCTGTCGGCGAGCACCTACAGCCAACGCGCCACGGCATCGGCGCTGCTGCCCGGCGCACTGATCAAGCGATTGACCTTGACCCTGTAAACCCGCCACCCGGCACACCGAAAACCCTGTGGCGAGGGGGCTCGCCCCCGTTGGGTTGCGAAGCAGCCCCAGATCGGCAAACGCGGTTCACCGGCCAAACCGCGTTTGCTGGATTTACGACTGCTTCGCAACCCAACGGGGCGGTGCGACGTTTCGCCAAGCCCCCTCGCCACGGGGTCACCGGTAGTCGCTGGATTTTTGTTCGAATCAAATGAGGTCCCATGCCCAACCGCCCGCCTCTTGACGCTGTCACCGCCCGTTGGCTGCCGTGGGTTGTGGCGATTGCTTTCTTCATGCAGTCGCTCGACGGCACCATTCTCAACACCGCGCTGCCGGCGATGGCGCTGGACCTGGCGGAAAACCCGCTGCGCATGCAAGGCGTGATCATCGCCTACATGCTCACCGTCGCGTTGCTGATCCCCGCCTCAGGCTGGATCGCCGACCGCTTCGGCACCAAGAAAATCTTCTTCGGCGCGATCCTGCTGTTCAGCATCGGCTCATTGCTTTGCGCGTTGTCGAGCACCCTGAGCATGTTGATCGGCGCGCGCATCATTCAGGGCCTGGGCGGCGCGCTGATGTTGCCGGTCGGGCGCCTCGTGGTGCTCAGAGCCTACCCGCGCTCGGAACTGGTGCGGATCATGGGTTTCATCACCATCCCCGGCCTGCTCGGCCCGCTGATCGGCCCGACCATGGGCGGCTGGATGGTCGAATACCTGACCTGGCACTGGATCTTCCTGATCAACCTGCCGGTCGGCGCCATCGGCTGCTACGCCGTGTGGAAGTTCATTCCCGACCTGCGCGGCAGCGAACGCACACGCTTCGACAGCCTGGGCTTTTTGCTGTTTAGCGCGGCGATGGTGCTGATCACCATTGCCATGGAAGGCCTCGGCGAATTGCACCTGCCGCACCTGCGCGTGATGTTGCTGCTGTTCGGCGGCATGGCGTGTCTGGCGGCATATTGGCTGCGCGCCGGACACATCGATAATCCGCTGTTCGCGCCGTCGCTGTTCAGGACCCGCACATTTGCCGTGGGCATTCTCGGCAACCTGTTCGCGCGCCTCGGCAGCGGCGCCTTGCCGTTTCTGGTGCCCTTGCTGCTGCAAGTGGCGCTGGGTTATTCGCCGTCGCAGGCCGGCATGAGCATGCTGCCGCTGGCCGCTGCGGCGATGGTCGCCAAGTCGGTCGCGCGGCCGCTGATCGAACGCTTCGGCTACCGCATCATCCTTACTGGCAACACCGTGGCGCTGGGCCTGATGCTCGCGAGCATGGGCTTGGTCAGCGAGCAGACGCCGTACTGGTTGCTGCTGGCGATGCTAGGGATTCTCGGCGCGATCAACTCGCTGCAATTCACCGCGATGAACACCGTGACCCTGATCGACCTCGACGACGCCAGCGCCAGCAGCGGCAACAGTTTGCTCTCGGTGGTCGCGCAACTGTCGCTGAGCCTCGGCGTCGCGTGCGCCGGGGCGCTGCTCGGTGGTTTCACCGCCGAAGTCGGCAACGATGGCGTCGACACCGTGCTCGGTGCGTTCCAGCTGACTTTTGTAACAGTCGGGATCATGGCGATGCTGGCCGCGACAATCTTCTCGCAGCTGTCAAAGGAAGACGGGCGCCGGGCAATCAGCCGCCAACCCGACATCGACCACTAACCGTGTAGCAGCTGCCGAGGCACGAGGCTGCGTTGCGTGTCCGCTGGACCGCCCTCGGGGGCCGCTTCGCAGCCCGACGCAGCCTCGTGCCTCGGCAGCTGCTACAACGTGCTTCTCGTCCAGAATTTGCAGGTGCAGCGCGCAGGCCTGATACACTGCGCGACATTTTGTTTTGCAGGCCCGTCCCGTGACCACCATCGCCACCGCTTTTAATACTTTGCCGCTGTCCGCCGCCATGCTGGCTAACCTCGACTCCCTCGGTTATGCGCAGATGACGCCGATCCAGGCGCAAAGCTTGCCGGTGATCCTCAAGGGGATGGACCTGATCGCCCAAGCCAAGACCGGCAGCGGCAAGACGGCTGCTTTCGGCATCGGCCTGCTGAACCCGATCAATCCGCGCTTCTTCGGTTGCCAGGCACTGATCATCTGCCCGACCCGCGAGCTGGCGGACCAGGTGGCCAAGGAAATCCGTCGTCTGGCCCGTGCCGAAGACAACATCAAGGTTCTGACCCTGTGCGGCGGCGTGTCCCTCGGCCCGCAGATCGGCTCGCTGGAGCACGGCGCGCAAATCATCGTCGGCACGCCGGGGCGGATTCAGCAACATTTGCGCAAAGGTTCGCTGATCCTGCATGGCCTCAACACGCTGATCCTCGACGAAGCGGATCGCATGCTCGACATGGGTTTCTACGATTCCATCGAAGAAATCATCGCGCAGACCCCGGAGCGCCGTCAGACCCTGTTGTTCTCCGCGACTTACCCGACCGGCATCAAGCAATTGGCCGCGAAGTTCATGCGCAACCCGCAGATCGTCAAAGCCGAGGCGTTCCACGACGACACGCAGATCGAGCAGCGTTTCTACGAAATTTCCCCGGAAGAACGCATGAGCGCCGTGACCAAGGTGCTTGGCCATTTCCGTCCGGCGTCCACCGTGGCTTTCTGCTTCACCAAGCAGCAGGTTCAGGAAACCGTTGATCACCTGACCTCCAAAGGCATTTCCGCCGTCGGCCTGCACGGCGATCTGGAACAGCGTGATCGCGACCAGGTATTGGCGATGTTCGCTAACCGCAGTACTTCGGTGCTGGTTGCCACCGACGTCGCCGCGCGCGGTCTGGACATCGATGCGCTGGACATGGTGATCAACGTCGAGCTGGCGCGTGATTCGGAAATCCACATTCACCGTGTGGGCCGTACTGGCCGCGCCGGCGAAAAAGGCATTGCGATCAGCTTGGTTGCGCCGTCCGAAGCCATCCGCGCCCAAGCCATCGAGAAACTGCAGCAGTCGCCGTTGAACTGGGATCAGATCGACAACCTCACCTCCCAGGGCGGCGGTCCGCTGCTGCCGGTGATGAGCACGCTGTGCATCGGTGCCGGGCGCAAAGACAAAGTGCGTCCGGGCGACATCCTTGGCGCCCTGACCGGCGATGCCGGGATTCCAGGCGCGCAGGTGGGCAAGATTGCGATCTTCGATTTCCAGGCGTTTGTGGCGGTTGAACGCGGGATTGCCAAGCAAGCCCTGCAACGCCTGAACGATGGCAAAATCAAAGGCCGTTCGTTGCGCGTACGCATTTTGTAAGAACACCACCGCCCCCCCCTGTAGGAGCGAGGCTTGCCCGCGAAGCTTTTGGCGGCCTCACGGTCCCCTTCGCGGGCAAGCCTCGCTCCTACAAGGTCCGGGCTAGCTTTGAGATCTGTGTGAGGACACCGTTTTGCGCTCTACCGAAGTCGTGATCATTGGCGCTGGCGCCGCCGGGTTGATGTGTGCGCTGACCGCCGCAGGGCGCGGGCGTAAAGTGATGTTGCTCGACCACGCCAACAAGGCCGGCAAGAAAATCCTCATGTCGGGCGGTGGCCGCTGCAATTTCACCAACATGTACACCGAGCCGGGCAATTTCCTCTCGCAGAACGAACACTTCTGCAAATCCGCCCTCGCCCGCTACACCCAGTGGGATTTCATCGGCATGGTCGCCAAGCATGGCGTGCCGTACCACGAGAAAAAACTCGGCCAGTTGTTCTGCGATAACAAATCCAGCGACATCCTCGAAATGCTCCTCAACGAATGCGATCAGGTCGGCGTCAACCTGCACCTCGACACCTCGATCTCGACCATCGAAAAAACCGCAAGCGGTTACTTGCTGGACACCACGCTCGGCCAGTTGAGCTGCGAATCGCTGGTGATCGCCACCGGCGGTTTGTCGATCCCGACACTCGGCGCCACCGGTTTCGGCTACCAGGTCGCCAAGCAATTCGGCCACGAATTGCTGCCAACCCGCGCCGGGCTGGTGCCGTTCACCATCACCGATCAGCTCAAAGAGCTTTGCACCGAGCTGTCCGGCACCTCGGTGGATTGTCTGGTGAGCTGCAACGAGCAGAGTTTCCGCGAGAACATTCTGTTCACCCATCGCGGCCTCAGCGGCCCGGCGATTTTGCAGATTTCGTCATTCTGGGAATCCGGCGACACGGTTGAAATCAACCTGATGCCGGACCACGACGCGCCGAGCTGGCTGCAACAGCAGCAAGCCGAACGGCCGAACAGCGAGTTGAAAACCCTGCTGGGGGAAATCTTCACCAAGAAGATGGCCAACCTGCTGGCGGACAGCTGGTTCGTTTCCAAACCGATGAAGCAGTACACCCACGCCGAAATCGCCGACATCGCGGAAAAACTCGCGAGCTGGAAAGTCGTGCCGGCCGGCACCGAGGGTTATCGCACGGCGGAAGTGACGCTGGGCGGGGTCGATACGCACGAAGTGTCGTCGAAAACCATGGAATCGCTGAAAAGCCCCGGTTTGTACTTCATCGGCGAAGTGCTGGACGTCACCGGCCACCTCGGCGGCTTCAACTTCCAATGGGCCTGGGCCTCCGGCTACGCTGCCGCGCAGTACGTCTGATACCACCCACACCAGATTGTCGGCGGATCGAAACTCTGGCAATCAACACACCGCCCCTGTAGGAGTGAGCCTGCTCGCGATAGCGCCGGGTCAGGCAAATTATTTCTGACTGACACGCCTCATCGCGAGCAGGCTCACTCCTACAGCGGGTCGCTTGTGATATCAGGGAACAGATTTTGCTGTCAGATGTGATCGGCGCCATTGCGTCGACGTCATTACTGGCTCAATTTAGCGGCATTGCCTCGGAAGGCCTTCGCACTTCATGTCATCGACTTCTTTTACTCAGTCTCTGCGTCGCCTCTGGGCGCTGGATAAATTCAGCTACAGCGTGCGGGTGTTCATCGCCCTGACCGGCAGCATGGCCGTGTGCTGGTATCAGGACGAAATGGCGCTGCTGATCCCGTTGTTCCTGGGCATCATCGCCAGCGCCCTCGCTGAAACCGACGACAGTTGGCAGGGCCGCCTCAACGCGCTGGCCGTGACGCTGGTGTGTTTCAGCGTCGCCGCGCTGGCGGTCGAATTACTCTTCCCCTACCCGATCATTTTCATCGTCGCCCTGGCGCTGGCCAGTTTCGGCCTGACCATGCTCGGCGCCCTCGGCGAACGCTATGGCGCGATTGCCTCGGCGACGTTGATCCTCGCGGTCTACACCATGATCGGCGTCGACCAGCGCGGCGGCGCGGTCACCGATTTCTGGCACGAGCCGCTGCTGCTGGTGGCCGGCGCCGCGTGGTACGGCTTGCTCTCGGTGCTGTGGCAGGCGTTGTTTTCCAATCAGCCGGTGCAGCAAAGCCTGGCGCGGCTGTTCCGCGAATTGGGCCTGTACCTGAAGCTCAAATCATCGCTGTTCGAACCGATCCGGCAGATGGACACCGAGGCGCGGCGCCTCGAACTGGCGCAGCAAAACGGGCGTGTGGTCGCGGCGCTGAACGTCGCCAAAGAGATCATCCTGCACCGGGTCGGCAACGGTCGGCCGGGGTCGAAAGTCAGCCGTTACCTCAAACTGTACTTCCTCGCCCAAGACATTCATGAACGCGCCAGCTCTTCGCACTATCCGTACAACGCGCTGGCCGAGGCGTTCTTTCACAGCGACGTGATGTTCCGCTGTCAACGCCTGCTGCGCCAGCAAGGCAAGGCCTGCCGGGCGCTCGCCGAATCCATCCAGATGCGCCAGCCGTTCGTCTATGACGCCAGTTTCGCCGAAGCGCTGGGCGACCTGCACGCCTCCCTCGAACACCTGCGCGTGCAAAGCAACCCGGCGTGGCGCGGGCTCCTGCGCTCGTTGCGCGCATTGGCGGCCAACCTCGGCACGCTCGACCGTTTGCTCAGCGACGCGAGCAACCCCGACGCTCTCGCCGACGCCACCGACAGCAGCCTGCTCGACCGCTCGCCGCGCAACTTCAAAGACGTCTGGCTGCGCTTGCGCACGCAACTGACGCCGACCTCGTTGCTGTTCCGCCACGCCCTGCGCCTGCCGCTGGCGCTGAGCATCGGCTACGCGATGGTGCATTTGATTCACCCATCGCAAGGCTACTGGATCATCCTCACCACGCTGTTCGTCTGCCAACCGAACTACGGCGCCACGCGACGCAAACTCGGCCAGCGGATCATCGGCACGGCGATCGGCCTGACCATCGCCTGGGCATTGTTCGATCTGTTCCCCAATCCGCTGGTGCAATCGTGTTTCGCGATCGCCGCCGGGGTGGTGTTCTTTATCAGCCGCACCACGCGCTACACCTTGGCCACCGCTGCGATCACGATCATGGTGCTGTTCTGCTTCAATCAGGTCGGCGACGGTTACGGACTGTTCCTGCCACGCCTGTTCGATACCTTGCTCGGCAGCCTGATCGCCGGGCTCGCGGTGTTCCTGTTCCTGCCCGACTGGCAGGGCCGACGCCTGAACAAAGTGCTGGCCAACACCCTGACCTGCAACAGCATTTACCTGCGCCAGATCATGCAGCAATACGCCGCCGGCAAAAGTGATGACCTTGCTTATCGCCTCGCCCGCCGCAACGCGCACAACGCCGACGCGGCGCTGTCGACCACGCTGGCGAACATGCTGATGGAGCCGGGGCATTTCCGGAAGGAAGCGGACGTCGGTTTCCGTTTTCTGGTGTTGTCGCACACGCTGCTGAGTTACTTGTCAGGCCTCGGCGCGCACCGCGAAACGCAGTTGCCGCCGGACGTGCGCGAGCATTTGATCGACGGCGCCGGCGTGAGCCTGGCCGCGAGCATCGACGAAATCGCCCAAGGGCTGGCGAGCAAAACGCCGATTGCGATTCAGAGCGATGAAGAAGAAGCGCTGGCCAATGCGCTGGAGCAGATGCCGGACGAGATTGATGAAGGGCAGCGATTGGTGCAGACGCAACTGGCGCTGATCTGCCGGCAGTTGGGGCCGTTGCGCACGTTGGCGGCGCATTTGATCAAGGACACCCGCCAGGATTGAGATTTGCAGTGGCTGGGCGGGCCTCTTCGCGGGCAAGCCTCGCTCCTACAAGGGAAACGCATTTCCAATGTAGGAGCGAGGCTTGCCCGCGAAGGCGTCATCCGCAACACCGCCGAGCAACTTGCGGCTCGCCGCTCAGAACTTGCCGCAGCCCTTCACATCCCATGCTGCTTCATCAATCGCTCATAACTGCCATCCGCCTTCATCGCTGCAATCTCCCGATCAAACCCGGCAACGATCTGCTGATGCCTGGGGTTCTTCAGGCTGACCAGAATATGCAGGCTGTTCTCACTCAACGGCTTGGGCAGAAACTCCACCGAGTTGCGCACCTTCACCGATTCGCGCGACAGGTAATAGCGCGCGACGAACTCATCTTCCAGCGTCAGTTGCACCCGGTCCGCGGCGAGCATGCGCACGGCCATGGCGAAGTTATGCACAGGGATTTTCTGCAACGCGGCGTCGTCATCGAATTCCGGCGAATAGGCGTAACCGCGCACCACCGCAATCGGGTACGTGTGCAATTGCTGCAAATTGTTGTATTCGATGGGCGCGTCTCTGCGCTTGATGAAGCGCACGCGGTTGAGCAGGTATTCGGCGGAAAACTGCCCAAGTTGGGTCCGCTCGTCGTTGTACCAGGCGTTGACCAACACGTCGTAGCGGCCCTCGCCCACACCCAGCAACGCCCGCGCCCACGGCACTTGCTCGAACTCGCTGGCATACCCGGCGCGGGCCAGCGCGGTGCTGACGATGTCGGTAGCCAGGCCGCCGTTGATCAACGTGGCATCGGTGAACGGCGGCCAGTTATCGGCCACCAAACGCAGCTTTTCCGCCGCCGCGTTCTGAGTCAGCAACAGCAATCCAATCAAAGCAAAGGCTCGATGCAATCGCGGCATGCTAGAAAATCCTTGGCGGGCGGGCTGCCCGGGATGTTTTTCAGCGAAGACTCCAAAACGCGGAGGCCGGTGAACCGGTACTCAACTTTAGCTCATTGAAGCCGGCGCACAGTGCTGACTTGCAGAGTACACAAAGCAGCAGCGGCCGCGCGAAATGAATGATGGCATTTTGGCCTTTGTCACAGATTTATCAGCCACCGAGACATCTTTCGTCAGGTCGCCTAGTATCGGCTGAACGTTGTTCAAGGAATAAGAAGATGACTATCGAGTGGGTCTGCAAACATCACAACGATCTGGGTAAAGAGCAGCTGTACGCCATTTTGAAATTGCGCGCCGAAGTGTTTGTGGTCGAGCAGCGCTGTGCTTATCAGGACGTCGACGGCCAGGACCTGGAAGGTGACACCTGCCATTTGATGGGCTGGAACGGCGATGTGCTGGTCGCGTACCTGCGCTTGCTCGACCCGGAGTCGCAGGGCGGCGACGTGGTGATCGGTCGGGTGCTGACCGCGCCGCAAGGTCGGGGTCAGGGGCTGGGCCATCAGATGATGGAACAGGCGTTGAAGCAGGCTGAGAAACGCTGGCCGGATGTGCCGATTTATCTGTCGGCGCAGGCGCATTTGCAGGGGTATTACGGGCGATACGGGTTTGTCGCGGTGGGTGAGGAATATCTGGAGGATGATATTCCGCATATTGGAATGCGGCGTCTCTGAGGGACCCATCGCGAGCAAGCTCGCTCCCACAGGGGATTTATGGTTTGCCGGCGATCTACGGCACGACATATTTCCCCTGTGGGAGCGAGCTTGCTCGCGATGGCGTCAAGACTGGCGCCACCTACCTCAGGGATACCCCAACACTTCCTTTATCTGACGCAAATTACCCTCAATCCACCGCCGATCAATCGCCCCCCAATCACGAATCCGGTAGCACCCGGCGTGATTGCGCGCGCCATCCTCCTGCTCAAACTCGCAGACGATGTCCAGATCGGCCAGCGCCGCGATGGTGTCCTGCGCCGTGCGCCGGGGCATGCCGGTGACTTCGGTGAGCGTCGGCACGCTGCTGGCCTGCCCGCTGTCGATCAGGTACGCCACGTACAACCGGCGGTAGAAGCTGCTTTTGGTTTTGCTGACATCCATCCAGGCCTTCCTTTTATTCCGATTGCATGTCGCGCCACGTCAGGTACACGCGCAAATCGAACTCGACCTGGTGATACCCCGGCAACATGTGTTCGCACAGTTTGTAGAACGCCTTGTTGTGATCCGACTCTTTGAAGTGCGCCAACTCGTGCACCACGATCATTTTCAGAAAGTCCGACGGCGCTTCCTTGAACAGCGAGGCCACGCGGATTTCCTTCTTGGACTTGAGCTTGCCGCCCTGCACCCGCGAAATCGTGGTGTGCAGGCCCAAGGCGCGGTGGGTCAGGTCGAGGCGGTTGTCGAACAAGACCTTGTCGATGCCCGGCGCGTTGCGCAGGTATTCCTGCTTCAACTCCAACGCGTAGGTGTACAACGCCTTGTCACTTTGCACGGCGTGTTTTTGCGGGTAACGCTGGCTCAAGTAATCACCCAGCCGACCGTCGGCGATCAGCTGGCGCACTTGATCCTGCAACGCGGCGGGATAGGCCTGGAGGTATTTCAACGCGGTCATTGGGCGGGCAACACGATCATCAAAAGGTCGCCAGTGTAGCGAATTCAGCCGCTCAGCGCGCTCCAGTCAAACGGGCGCACAAAGTCGTCGGCATCCTCGGCCATCAGTGGCCGCGCCACCAGAAACCCCTGCACGTACTCGCAGCCATTGGCTTGCAGCCACTCGTATTGCGCCACGGTTTCCACGCCTTCGGCGATCACCAGCAAACCGTATTGCTTGCACAAATCGATCACCGTGCGCACCAGCGACGCATCGCGCGCCGACTCCGGCAGCCGCGCGATCAGGTGCCGATCAAGTTTGAGCGTGTCCAGTTCCAGATCGCGCAAATGCGTCAGCGAACACGGCCCCGAGCCGAAGTCATCCAACGCTACGCGCACCCCGAGATTGCGCAGCAAGCGCAGCTGCTTGCGGGTTTCGTCAGGGTTGAGCATCAGTGCGTCTTCGGTCACTTCGACTTCGATTTGCCACGGCTTGAGGTCATGCCGTTCCAGGGTTTGCCGCAACTCCGTGACCAGGTTCGGCATGCCAAATTGCGTGCTGCTCAAACTCACACCGAGCACCAGATCCTCGGCGAACAGGGTTTCCCAGGCTTTGCGTTGCTGGGCGCTGCGGTGATAAATCCAGCTGCCGAGACGACTGATCAGCCGAGCCTCTTCGAGCAACGGTAAAAACAGCCCCGGCGGCACATCGCCAACACTCGGGTGCTGCCAGCGCAGCAACGCTTCGAAGCCGCGCACCTGACCGCCATCAATCGCCACTTGCGGCTGATAAACCAGATTGAAATCGCGGTTTTCGATGGCCGTGCGCACGCTCTCTTCCAGCATCAGACGCGAGCGCGCGCGGCCGTTCATTTCATGATCGTAAAAGCGATATTGCTGCCGCCCGGCGCGCTTGGCTTCATACATCGCGATGTCGGACGCACGCAGCAAGCCGTCGAGGTTCGAGCCGCAGTCCGGGTAGGTGGCGATGCCGATACTGGCGCCGAGGGCGATGTCCAGGCCTTCAATCTGCTGACAAATGGACACGCGCTCGATCAGCTTTTCAGCAATCTTCGCCGCTTGCTCGGGGAATTCCAGATCGAGCAACGCGGTGAACTCGTCGCCGCCCATGCGCGCGAGAATGTCGAACGGTCGCAGGCACGCTTTCAGTTGTTCGGACACCCAACGCAACACGCGGTCGCCGGCATCGTGGCCGAGGGAATCGTTGACCCGTTTGAAGCCATCGAGGTCGAGGTACAACAGCACCCAGGCGCCGTCGGAACGCTCGCCGCGCAGCAGCAAGTTATCCACCGTCTGGTGAAAACCGCGGCGATTGAGCAGCCCGGTCAGCGGGTCGGTCACCGCTTGAAATTCGAGTTGCTGATGCAGATGCCGCACCACCGACATGTCCAGCACCGTCACCACCATCGCGTGTTGTTCGGACGGCAACGGCGCGCAGGACAACGCCACCGGCACTTGCTGGCCCGGCGCCGTGCGCAGCAGCGCATCGTGCAAACGCAAGGTTTCGCCGCGCGTGTATCCGACATAAAGGTCGGAATCGGCCCACACCGGAATGTGCGGTTTTTGCAGGAAATCGAGAAACTCCCGCCCCTGCAACTCCGTCACCGTAGCATTGAGCAACCGCGACATCGCTGGGTTGGCAAAACGAATCAAGCCGTCCTCGCCCACCACCAGAATGCCCTCGGCGGCGTTGTCCAGCACCGAGGCATTGAAGGCGCGAGCGAGCTCCAAATCGTGGCTCAAGCGCTGCAGCGCGCGGCGATTGCGCTGATGCTCAAGCAAGGCCTGGACTTTCGGTTTGAGGATTTGCGGGTCGAACGGTTTGAACAGGTAATCCACCGCGCCACTGGCGTAACCCTTGATCACGGCGTCTTGGGACTGCTCGTTGGCGGTGAGGAAAATGATCGGCGTGAGGCGCGTGCGTTGACTGCCGCGCATCAGCCGCGCGACTTCAAAACCATCCATGCCGGGCATCTGCACATCCAGCAGCACCAGGTCGATATCGTGTTCGAGGAGCAAACTGAGCGCCTCGAAACCCGAGGCGGCGGTCATGACCTGCCAATCCTGGCGCTGCAACAATGCGCGCATGCTGATCAGGTTTTCAGGGTAATCATCAACGATTAAAAGGACAGAGCTACCATCACCTGGCGTTGGTTGAGCGCATTCCATGCTGCTTCTCTTGTCTGGACATTCAGGCCGATTTCTTGTGAAAACCGGACACGTACTGAGCCTTCACTCTAGACCCGGAACGGCAAAAGCAGTAGGTGTCATCTCGCCATCGTTGATTCAAAGCTTCTATAAGCCGACTAACGGTCGGCGCTACAGCCCCCTGAAACCGGGAAAGATGGCATTTCGACAGGATGTTGACGCCAATCATCTGCCGGGCGGGCATTAACAAAAACCCCCGCTACGCTTATAAAGAGCGCCCTCCAAGGCCCGTGCCAGAGCTTCTGGCACGGGCGTGCAGCCTGAATTTGTGGAAGCTTTGTCTATGATCGATCTCGCAACATGGAACCTCAGTGTTCCTGTCGGCAATCCGCCGTACACCGTCGAAACGTCCAAACTGGTGAACGGCTTCAAGGACCAATACTTCCATTCCAATACCGGCACGCTGTTTTTCTGGTCACCGGTCACGGGCTCCAAAACCGAAAACGCCAAGTACCCGCGCACCGAACTTCGCGAAACCTACAGCAACGGTACGTTGCGTAATTGGCTTTATCCGGACGCGGACAACACCTTGCGCGCAACGCTCGCGGTCAATCAGGTGCCCAGCTCCGGCAAGATTGTGATCGGGCAGATCCACGCGTATGAAAGTCAGAAGCCGATGGTCAAGGTCGAGTATCAATACAAGACCAAAACCGAGACTGGCAACATCGTCGCCAAAGTGCGCATGCACCCGGATGACGGCGAAGGCCGGGTGATTATCATCGCCACCGGGGTGAAGCTCGATCAGGAGTTTTCCTACCTGATTCATCTGAGCCCCGGCGGGCAACTGGGTATCAGCGCGGCGGGTTATCAGTGGGATTCGAACATCAGCGCCACTTGGCGCGTGAAGCCGCTGTATTTCAAGGCTGGCGTGTACGTGCAGGACAACACCGGTTACACCAGCGAGGGCGGCAAAGTGACCTTCAGCAAACTGGACATTGATCACGACAAGTAAGCCATCTGCCCTGTGGCGAGGGGGCTTGCCCCCGTTGGGCTGCGAAGCGGCCCCCATCAATTCCATTACCCTCCGAAAATCTCGTAGGAAATTACCTTTTGTGGCGAGGGGGCTTGCCCCCGTCGGGCTGCGAAGCGGCCCCAATCAATTCCATTCCCCTCCAAAAATCTCGTAGGAAATGACCTTTTGTGGCGAGGGGGCTTGCCCCCGTCGGGCTGCGCAGCGGCCCCCATCAATTCCATTACCCTCCGAAAATCTCGTAGGAAATTACCTTTTGTGGCGAGGGGGCTTGCCCCCGTCGGGCTGCGAAGCGGCCCCAAACCCTGCCACCTGTTTCCTACAGCCGCACCTTAGTGCCCGGTTTTACGACGGCTGCGCCGCCGGACGGGGGCAAGCCCCCTCGCCACAAGGGTTATGCGCTGTCCTACGGTGCAGTTGCAGCCATCAAAGTCGCCGCTTATAGTTCGCCCCGTCGCTGACAGCAGTCGGCGATAGGGTTTCGCAGCCCTACAGCGCAATGGCAACCAAGCTCCATAACAAACGATGGTCGTTTTAACGCCCGCAGTTCGTTTTATGGTGGCTGCGTGTGGGAGACCTTCGGGTCTGCCGGGTTCCTTGTGCCTCGGTCTGCGAACCCGCACGCAGCTACCACCCATTCGATTCGCAGCGAACGGCAGTAGCTCTTCTTTATTAAGCACAAGGAAGATTTACTAATGACCATGAGCAATCCGCCGCGCCGCTTCACCCCCATGTCCCAACTCGCCACCGACTACCCCGTCCTCGTCATCGACACCAACGCCCCGCTCCGCGAATTGCACAACTGCCTCAGCGAACGCCTCAACGCCGTCCTCAAATACCTCAACCTGATGGCCTGCACCAGCCTGCCCGACTACGCCGAACACGATATCAACACCGTCACCAACATCGCCCGCATCCTGCTCCAGGACGTGAATGACGTGTTTCGAGTGATTGAACAGCGTGGGTTTGATACGCCTGAAGTGAAGTAATCAAAAGTTAGTCGCAAAAAAACCCGCATCGCTGCGGGTTTTTCGACGGTAGTGACTAGAGCTTTGTCGGATCGACCTGGACCTTGGCATGACCTTACTGTTTACCATCCCTCCAAGCGGACTCGTGAGGGGTTTCGGTTTTTGAGGTTTTGTGTCTTCAGGCTTCGGTTATTTGGTGCTCATCGTTGTGTACTCCTTCAGATTTGTATTCTTCAACTTGTCTTCTATTCACGCGTCGACTTTCCTACACCGATCTGAATACACCATCAGCAATCCAGCTAGGCGCACATATGTCAGCCCATTCCGAAAGTGAAAATCGCCACACAAAAAACCCGCCTCTCGGCGGGTTTCTTATCAACGCAGCTTAACGCCCAGTCTTAATTAACCTTAGCGTTCAACTCACCTTTCAGATAACGCTGATACATCGCCTCCAACGAGATCGGCTTGATCTTCGACGCATTGCCCGCCGTACCAAACGCTTCATAACGAGCGATACACACATCACGCATCGCCGTCACAGTCGCGCCAAAGAACTTACGCGGATCGAACTCGCTCGGGTTGGTAGCCATCAGGCGACGCATCGCACCGGTGGACGCCAGGCGCAGGTCGGTGTCGATGTTGACCTTGCGCACGCCGTGCTTGATGCCTTCGACGATTTCTTCAACCGGCACGCCGTAGGTTTCTTTGATGTCGCCGCGCCACCCATCTCGCCGTGATGAAGATTCACACAAGGTCACTTATTTTTTCATAACAGGTTTTCGCTTAAGACCCGATTTAACAGAGTCATGCAGCGCCACCATTCTTCCTGCATCCCATTCCCCCTGCATTCCCGACAACAACTCATCCTCAACACGCCCCTGATTAACAACCAGCGCCTCAGTCATCGCTTCGGCAATTCGCTCAATAATCAACGACGGCTTGTCCACCGCGCAGTGCTGGCGACCAAACTCGATCAACTGCTGCCGATCGGGGTAAGTTTTGACCTTGTTCATCTTGATAGCCAAGGTACGGTCCACCAATGAGCGGCCGGATTTGGGATTGTAATTTTCGTAAACAGTCGTAGTCGTGACATCGAATACAGGAGCCAGTTGCACCGTTTCACGCGCACCAGGATGCGTGTAAATCACCCCAAAGTTTTTCAGGTGAGCATCACCATTGCGGACCATGACTGAAAGACAGACCGACGAAAAAAACCGTTCAAGCTCACGCAGCGGATTTGCATGCCGGCAAACCTGTGCAATCACCGCTGCGAGCGTTTCGTAACTCTGGGAATACTTATAGTTGTCATGAGGATCTTTGTTGAGCCCCAGAAGAACGGCCATGTCTTCAAATCCGAGTCGACCGGACTCCGTCAGGTCAAACCGCTCCATCACAAACAGATCACCCCTTTCAGAAAGCCAGAAGGGCGGTGTTTCCAATCCGGCAAGGCGAGCTGCCTCCAGACACAGGAACTCGTTCTGGGCCAAGTGTGCATATTCTTCAGCGCCTGACTTCACAATCAGGTCGGAACTGAGCATGGTTTTCCGGCTGCCGGTCAGCTTGTCCAGGTCAGGTACCAACACCTTGGGTTGTACACCGGAAATACCGGACTCGAAGTAAGTATCAACAAGGAAGTCGAAGACACCTTGAGAGGTATCGGCAGACAGGATTTCTTGCAGCCCGACTTGAGCGCGAACAGCAACGGAAGCCTCAAGCGGATTCTGATAGGTGAGACGTCCAATCTGGTTTCCACCGATCACCGACAGCAGGCGCATTTCGTCCACCTGCATGTGCTTGGCCATCCGACGCTTGATCTGATCCGCCAGAAATCCTTCAGGGACGTTCATATCAAATATTGGGTGCAAAACATTACTGACAGAGGGTGTCGGGTCATAGGGCATGACCAGCGATACTTCTTTAGGTGCATCCGCTGATTCGTACCCGAACGAAAACTGCGACCCCTTGGACAGCTCACCGGAAAAACCTTGCGGCGTGATGATGTTGAGCTGTTTAACCCTACTCATCGTGTTCTACCAGCTCGGCCAAGGATTTGAGATCGATGCGGTTATCGACAATTTCCAGCGCCATGCCCAACGCAGAAAGAACCCTGAATACCGTATACAGCGATACGTTTTCCCCCGCCTCCAGATCAATGACGGTTTTCCGGCTGCATTTCGCCCTGTGCGCCAACTGCAGCTGGGTATAGCCTTTGGCTCGCCGCAACTGGCGGAGACGATCAGCGAAGACGGAGGGGTTGTAGAGCAGCATAAATGTCACCTATATAGAACTTTTATAGCCTTGGACTTGATTATGTTTACTATAGGTGACTTTTCAAGCGCCTTACGTCGGTCATGATGAATCATGAGATTGCGCGAACAAAAAAACCCGCCTCACGGCGGGTTTCTTATCAAAGCTGTTTAACACTAAGGCTTAGTTAACCTTAGCGTTCAACTCACCCTTCAGATAACGCTGATACATCGCTTCCAACGAGATCGGCTTGATCTTCGAAGCATTACCGGCAGTACCAAACGCTTCGTAACGAGCGATACACACATCACGCATGGCGGTCACGGTGGCGCCGAAGAATTTACGTGGGTCGAATTCGCTCGGGTTGGTGGCCATCAGGCGACGCATCGCACCGGTGGACGCCAGGCGCAGGTCGGTGTCGATGTTGACCTTGCGTACGCCGTGCTTGATGCCTTCGACGATTTCTTCAACCGGTACGCCGTAGGTTTCTTTGATGTCGCCGCCGTACTGGTTGATGATCGCCAGCCAGTCTTGTGGGACCGAAGACGAGCCGTGCATCACCAGGTGGGTGTTGGGGATGCGTTTGTGGATTTCTTTGATGCGGTCGATGGCCAACACGTCGCCGGTAGGTGGCTTGGTGAATTTGTAGGCGCCGTGGCTGGTGCCGATGGCGATGGCCAGGGCGTCGACCTGGGTGCGTTTGACGAAGTCAGCGGCTTCTTCCGGGTCGGTGAGCATTTGGCTGTGGTCCAGAACGCCTTCTGCGCCGATGCCGTCTTCTTCACCGGCCATGCCGGTTTCCAGCGAACCCAGGCAGCCCAGCTCGCCTTCTACCGAAACGCCGCAGGCGTGAGCCATGGCCACGGTTTGTTGGGTAACGCGGATGTTGTAGTCGTAGTCGGTCGGAGTCTTGCCGTCTTCGCCAAGGGAGCCGTCCATCATCACCGAGCTGAAGCCCAGTTGGATCGAGCGCTGGCAGACGTCAGGGCTGGTGCCGTGGTCCTGGTGCATGCACACCGGGATGTGCGGGAATTCTTCGATTGCCGCCAGGATCAGGTGACGCAGGAACGGCGCGCCTGCGTATTTGCGCGCACCGGCCGAGGCCTGGACGATCACCGGGGAGTCAGTCTTGTCAGCGGCTTCCATGATGGCGCGCATCTGCTCAAGGTTGTTGACGTTGAAGGCTGGAACGCCGTAGCCGAATTCGGCTGCGTGGTCCAACATCTGGCGCATGCTGATAAGTGCCATTGTGTGTGTCTCTCCCGGTTTGGGTCGTTAATCGTGCCAGCCTGCCGTAGCGGCGGCGGCTATTCAAGTTATTGCAGATCGGGGGTGAGGCCGGTCCGCTCATTCGGTATTACAAAAATCCTGAGAGCCGTCGATTTCCTGTGGGAGCCGAGCTTGCTCGCGATAGCGCTTCAACTGCCAACACAGGTGTTGAATGTGCTGGCCTCATCGCGAGCAAGCTCGGCTCCCACAGGGTTAGCGTCGGCCCCTCGTATCATTCAGCTTTACAACCGCGGCCAATCAAATCGTTGGTGGCGACCCAGTACACCAGGCCTTCCTCACCTTTTACGTGAAACGCCAGCATGTCGTCGCTGTACAGCGAACCTTCGGCGCCCGGTTCAAGCTTCAAGCGGTAGACCTGATCGGCCCCGCCGAGGCGCACGTCGACTTCCTTGCGACTGTCATCGGTGTAGCGCCAGAGCACTTTGGCCTCGCTGTCGCAGGTCCAGGTGGTCCAGTTGTCCGCAGGTGCCGACGCGTCGAACAGGTTGAACGTGGAGCAACCTGCCAGCAGTGCCAGCGCCATGATGGCGATAAAGCCTTTCATCCGTGTTCCTCGACCGACGGCGCGCGCCGCCAGCCTTGAGTAATGAGTCAGACCCATCAAGGGCAGCCATGTTCCTTGGCCGGGGTCTGGGTCTCGTATTTGTCCAGGCCATCAGGCCCGGAACGCTTGTTGAGCACCGGATTGGTTTCCGCTTGCCAATCGGCCTGATAACAGCCTTTTTCATCCGGCGCAGTCGGCGCAGGTTCAGGCTTGGCTTTGGGATTACTCCCGCAAGCTGCCAGCGAAACCGCGATGATCAACAGCGCTATGTGCCTGACCATGTCAACACTCCTTTGCCTGGTCACAGGATTGGACTCAGGCCTTGGCCCGGCTTTCCAGAACTTCAACCGCTGGCAGAACCTTGCCTTCGACGAACTCGAGGAACGCACCGCCGCCAGTGGAAATGTAGGAGATCTTGTCAGCAACGCCATATTTGTCGATGGCGGCCAAGGTGTCGCCGCCGCCCGCGATGGAGAACGCCGAACTTTCTGCGATGGCCTGGGCCAGCACTTTGGTGCCGTTGCCGAACTGGTCGAATTCGAACACGCCGACCGGGCCGTTCCACAGAATGGTTTTCGACGATTTCAGCAGCTCGGCGAAATGGGCTGCAGTCTGCGGGCCGATGTCCAGAATCATGTCGTCTGCGGCCACATCGGCGATCAGCTTGACGGTGGCAGTGGCGCTTTCCGCGAATTCCTTGGCAACCACGACGTCGACCGGCAACGGCACGCTGACTTTGCCGGCGATTTCGCGCGCGGTGTCCAGCAGGTCTGGCTCGTACAGGGATTTGCCGACCGGGTGACCGGCCGCCGCGAGGAAGGTGTTGGCAATGCCGCCGCCGACGATCAACTGGTTGCAGATCTGGCTCAGGCTGTTGAGCACGTCGAGTTTGGTCGAGACCTTGGAGCCGGCAACGATGGCGGCCATCGGTTGCGCCGGGGCGCCGAGGGCTTTGCCCAGTGCGTCCAGTTCAGCGGCCAGCAACGGGCCAGCAGCGGCGACTTTGGCGAACTTGGCGACGCCGTGGGTCGAACCCTCGGCGCGGTGAGCGGTGCCGAAGGCGTCCATCACGAACACGTCGCACAGGGCGGCGTATTGCTGGGCCAGTTCGTCAGCGTTCTTTTTCTCACCTTTGTTGAAGCGCACGTTCTCGAACAAAACGATGTCGCCGGCCTTCACGTCAACGCCGTTCAGGTAATCGGCCACCAGCGGCACGTCGCGGCCCAGCGCCTTGCTCAGGTAGTCGGCGACAGGCTTGAGGCTGTTCTCGGCCGAGAATTCGCCTTCGGTCGGACGCCCAAGGTGCGAGCAAACCATCACCGCCGCGCCTTTTTCCAGGGCCAGCTTGATGGTCGGCAGCGAAGCCAGGATTCGCGCATCGCTGGTGACAACACCGTCCTTGACTGGGACGTTGAGGTCTTCGCGGATCAATACGCGCTTACCTTGCAGATCGAGGTCGGTCATCTTCAACACGGTCATGGGTCGCATTTCCTACTGTTTTGGGGTGCAGTGTTTTGGAGAGCCGGCTGCCTGCAGATAGTGTTCCGCAACATCCAGCATTCGATTGGCAAACCCCCATTCGTTGTCGAACCAAGCCAGGATGTTCACCAGCCGTGGGCCGGAAACACGGGTCTGACTGGCATCGACGATGGCCGAATGAGGGTCATGATTGAAATCACAACTGGCGTGCGGCAACTCGGTGTAGGCCAGCAGGCCTTTGAGCGGGCCAGTGGTGGCGGCCTCGCGCAGGATCCGGTTGACCTCGGTGGCATCGGTGTCGCTGACGGTTTGCATCGTGATGTCGAGGCACGACACGTTGACGGTCGGCACGCGTACGGCTTTGGCCTGAATTCGCCCGGCAAGTTCCGGCAGCAGCCGTTCGATGCCACGCGCCAGACCAGTGGACACCGGGATCACCGACTGGAACGCCGAACGGGTGCGGCGCAGGTCTTCGTGGTGATAAGCATCGATGACCGGTTGATCGTTCATCGCCGAGTGAATGGTGGTGATCGACACGTATTCCAGACCAATGGCCTGATCCAGCAAGCGCAACAGCGGCACGCCGCAGTTGGTGGTGCAGGACGCGTTGGACACCAGCAGTTCGTCGCCGGTCAGGCAATCCTGGTTCACGCCGTAGACGATGGTGGCGTCGACATCCGCCTCGCTGGCCATCGGCTGGGAAAACAGCACACGCGGCGCGCCGGCGTCGAGAAAGCGCTGGCCATCGGCGCGCGTGTGGTATGCGCCGGAGCATTCCAGCACCAGATCGACGCCCAGTGACGCCCAATCGATGCCTTCGGGGGTGGCACTGCGCAGGACCTTCACGCAGTCGCCATTAATATGCAGACAATCGTCTTCAACGCGCACTTCGCCGGGGAATCGCCCGTGAGTGGAGTCAAAGCGTGTCAGGTATTCGATGCTGGCCATGTCCGCCAGATCGTTGATCGCGACAATTTCAAACCCGGCTTTCTCGCCTCGCTCAAACAACGCACGCAAGACGCAACGACCAATGCGGCCGTAGCCGTTGAGTGCAACTTTGTAAGGACGCGGTTGAGGCATGGGGTTCTCGATTACCGTGGTGAATCCGTTGTTGCAGTGGTGGCAGGGCCGACGCCTTCGCGGGCAAGCCTCGCTCCTACAGGTTTTCGGTTGTCATGAAAAACAACACGATCCCTTGTAGGAGCGAGGCTTGCCCGCGAAGAGGCCAGCCCGGACAACGCATCCTTCAGACTTAGTCTTCCAGCAGCTCTTCAGCCTGACCCAGGATGTTTTCCAGGGTGAAGCCGAACTCTTCGAACAAGGCTGGCGCAGGCGCCGACTCGCCGTAGGTGGTCATGCCGATCACGCGACCTTCCAGGCCCACGTACTTGTACCAGTAGTCCGCGTGCGCGGCTTCGATGGCGATACGCGCGCTGACTTGCAACGGCAGGACTGCTTGCTTGTAACCGGCGTCCTGAGCATCGAACACGCTGGTGCAAGGCATCGAAACCACACGCACGTTGCGACCTTGCGCGGTCAGTTTGTCGTAAGCCTGAACAGCCAGGCCCACTTCCGAACCGGTGGAGATCAGGATCAGCTCAGGCTCGCCTGCGCAGTCCTTCAACACGTAACCGCCACGGGCGATGTCGGCGATCTGGCCGGCATCACGTTCCTGATGCTGCAGGTTCTGCCGCGAGAAGATCAGCGCCGAAGGGCCGTCCTTGCGTTCGATTGCGTACTTCCAGCACACCGCCGATTCAACGGCATCGGCTGGACGCCAGGTGTCGAGGTTTGGCGTGGTGCGCAGGCTGGTCAATTGCTCGACCGCCTGGTGCGTCGGGCCGTCTTCGCCCAGACCGATGGAGTCGTGGGTGTAGACGAACACCACGCGCTTCTTCATCAACGAGGCCATGCGGACGGCGTTGCGCGCGTATTCCATGAACATCAGGAAAGTAGCGCCGTAAGGCACCAGACCGCCGTGCAGGGACACGCCGTTCATGATCGCGCTCATGCCGAACTCGCGAACGCCGTAGTACATGTAGTTGCCGCTGGCGTCTTCCGCCGTTACGCCTTTGCAACCTTTCCACAAGGTCAGGTTGGAACCGGCGAGGTCAGCGGAGCCGCCCAGCAGTTCCGGCAACAGCGGACCGTAGGCATTCAGTGCGTTCTGGCTGGCTTTACGGCTGGCGATGGTTTCGCCCTTGGCCGCGACTTCAGCGATATAAGCCGAGGCTTTTTCGGCGAAGTCGGCCGGCAGTTCGCCGCTCAGACGACGGATCAGTTCGTTGGCTTCGGTCGGGAATGCAGCGGAGTAAGCAGCGAAACGCTGGTCCCACTCGGCTTCAGCAGCGCGACCGGATTCCTTGGCGTCCCACTCGGCGTAGATGTCAGCCGGGATGTCGAACGGGCCGTGGTTCCAGTTCAGCGCAGCGCGGGTCAACGTGATTTCCGCGTCACCCAGCGGGGCGCCGTGGCAGTCTTCTTTGCCCTGCTTGTTCGGCGAACCGAAACCGATGGTGGTCTTGCAGCAGATCAGCGTCGGCCGCTCGCTTTTGCGCGCAGTTTCGATGGCGGTCTTGATTTCTTCCGGGTCGTGACCGTCAACGTTGCGGATCACCTGCCAGTTGTAGGCTTCGAAACGCTTCGGCGTGTCGTCGGTGAACCAGCCTTCGACTTCGCCATCGATAGAGATGCCGTTGTCATCGTAGAAGGCGATCAGTTTGCCCAGGCCCAACGTACCGGCCAGCGAGCCGACTTCGTGGGAAATGCCTTCCATCATGCAGCCATCACCGAGGAACACGTAGGTGTGGTGATCAACGATGTTGTGGCCAGGACGGTTGAACTGCGCCGCCATGACTTTTTCCGCGAGGGCGAAACCCACGGCGTTCGCCAGGCCCTGGCCCAGTGGACCGGTGGTGGTTTCAACGCCAGGCGTGTAGCCAAATTCCGGGTGGCCCGGGGTGCGGCTGTGCAGTTGGCGGAAGTTTTTCAGGTCATCGATCGACAGGTCATAGCCGGTCAGGTGCAGCAGCGAGTAGATCAGCATCGAGCCGTGGCCGTTGGACAGCACGAAGCGGTCACGGTCGGCGAACGATGGATTGCTCGGGTTGTGCTTCAGGTAGTCACGCCAAAGTACTTCGGCGATATCCGCCATACCCATAGGGGCACCGGGATGGCCGCTGTTGGCTTTTTGCACGGCATCCATGCTGAGGGCACGAATGGCGTTGGCACGCTCACGACGGCTTGGCATCGCTGATCTCCTGGGGGATTGAATAAAACGAATCGGAAAAAAGGCGAGCATTTTCCCTCACCGGGCCGCCTCGGGGCAATGACAGATAGTCATCTGGAGACGTTTTTCCCATGGATAACGGCGGTTTCTGCAGGTGAAACCTTTCCGCTCTTGGTTTGTAGAGTGAACACCTCGCCGAGAAGTGCCATCTATCGAGCAATATCAAAACTTTTTGATATTGCCCTTGCGGGGTTTTCTGACCGTCACTAGACTGCTGGCCTTATGAATTTACGCGTGCCTTCCATTCAACATGACGATTGCGATGAGCTGGCGGCCCTGTGCAAGGCCGGCGGCGATCCTCTGCGCCTGAATGTATTGCGCGCGTTGGCCAACGATTCGTTTGGCGTGCTGGAACTGGCGCAGATCTTCGGCATGGGTCAGTCGGGCATGAGTCATCACCTCAAGGTATTGGCCCAGGCCGATCTGGTGGCGACTCGCCGTGAAGGCAATGCGATTTTCTACCGTCGCGCCCTGCCCCACACCGACCTGCTGGGCGGCAAGCTGCACGCCGCCCTGCTCGAAGAAGTGGACAACCTGACCCTGCCGGCCGATGTGCAATCGCGCATCGCCCAGGTTCACGGGCAACGGGCGGCGGCCAGCCAGGACTTTTTCTCACGGGTGGCGGAGAAATTTCGCGCCCAGCAAGACTTGATCGCCGGCCTGCCGCAGTACCGCGAAAGCGTGGTGGCGCTGCTCGACAAGTTGAGTTTCAGCGAAGGCGCGACGGCCATCGAAGTCGGCCCCGGCGATGGCAGCTTTCTGCCGGAACTGGCGCGCCGCTTCACGCAGGTGACGGCGCTGGACAACAGCGCGGCGATGCTCGAACTGGCGCGCCAGGTGTGCGTGCGCGATGCGCTGACTAACGTCAGCCTGCAATTGGCCGATGCCTTGAATGGTGTCAGCCTGACCGCCGATTGCGTTGTACTGAACATGGTGCTGCACCATTTCGCCGCGCCGGCCGAGGCACTCAAACACATGGCCGGCCTGCTGAAACCGGGCGGTAGCCTGTTAGTGACAGAGTTATGTAGCCACAACCAGAGTTGGGCCAGGGAGGCCTGCGGTGATCTGTGGTTGGGGTTTGAACAGGACGATTTGGCCCGTTGGGCCACCGCTGCGGGACTCGTTCCCGGGGAAAGCCTCTATGTAGGCTTACGTAATGGTTTCCAGATTCAGGTCCGCCATTTTCAGCGGCCGACTGGCGACACTCACCATCGGTAAATTCAGGAAAAAATCGAGATGAGCGAATACTCCCTCTTCACCTCCGAGTCCGTGTCCGAAGGGCATCCGGACAAAATCGCCGACCAGATTTCCGATGCGGTGCTGGACGCCATCATTGCTGAAGACAAGTTCGCTCGCGTTGCGTGCGAAACCATGGTCAAGACCGGCGTAGCCATCATCGCAGGTGAAGTCACCACGTCGGCCTGGGTCGACCTGGAAGATATCGTCCGTAACGTGATTCTCGATATCGGCTACAACAGCTCCGACGTCGGCTTCGACGGCGCGACCTGCGGCGTGATGAACATCATCGGCAAGCAGTCCCCTGACATCAACCAGGGTGTCGACCGTGCCAAACCTGAAGATCAGGGCGCCGGCGACCAGGGCCTGATGTTCGGCTACGCCAGCAACGAAACCGACGTGCTGATGCCTGCACCGATCACTTTCTCGCACCAACTGGTGCAGCGTCAGGCCGAAGCGCGTAAATCCGGCCTGCTGCCATGGCTGCGCCCGGACGCCAAGTCGCAAGTAACTTGCCGTTACGAAGGCGGCAAGGTTGTCGGTATCGACGCCGTTGTTCTGTCGACCCAGCACAACCCGGAAGTGTCGTACAAAGACCTGCGCGAAGGCGTGATGGAGCTGATCGTCAAGCACGTGTTGCCTGCCGAACTGCTGAGCAAAGACACCCAGTTCCACATCAACCCGACTGGCCAGTTCATCATCGGTGGCCCGGTGGGCGACTGCGGCCTGACTGGTCGCAAGATCATCGTCGACAGCTACGGCGGCATGGCCCGTCACGGCGGCGGCGCGTTCTCCGGCAAGGATCCATCGAAGGTTGACCGTTCGGCCGCTTACGCGGGTCGTTATGTGGCGAAGAACATCGTCGCTGCCGGCCTGGCCGAGCGTTGCGAGATTCAGGTTTCCTACGCGATTGGTGTGGCCCAGCCTACGTCGATCTCGTTGAACACCTTCGGCACCGGCAAAATCAGCGACGACAAAATCGTCAAACTGGTTCGCGAAGTGTTTGACCTGCGTCCATACGCGATCACCACCATGCTCGACCTGCTGCACCCGATGTACCAGGAAACCGCAGCCTACGGCCACTTCGGCCGCACGCCGCAAACCAAGACCGTGGGCGACGACACCTTCACCACGTTCACTTGGGAAAAAACCGACCGCGCCGACGACCTGCGTCTGGCGGCTGGTTTGTAAGACTTTTCCTGCTGCACCAAGCCCCGCACGGTTCGCGCCGTGCGGGGCTTTTTATTGGCTGGCGCTCGGGACCGAGTTGCTGCCTTCGCGGGCAAGCCTCGCTCCTACAGGGGCTCGTGAATACTCAAAACAACGCTGACCCCGTAGGAGCGAGGCTTGCCCGCGAAGGGGCCGTACGCGAAGGCGCCAATCGCAAGCACAACAAAGCCCCCCTGTAGGAGCAAGGCTTGCCCGCGATGGCGTCATCCGCATCACCCCGCCACATCCTGCAAAACAACCCGCCCTCGCACTTCCCAATACTGACCTAGCCTTCCAGCATCTACCCGAGCAAGGATGCTCTCGATGCTGCGCTACCTGCTGTTGGCTTTTCTCCTGACCTCACTCACCGTCAACGCGGACACCTGCCCCGACTGGACACCCGCCCGCGCGACAGTCGAAATCGACGCCGCACAAAAACAGATCGACCAGTGGGACGACAGTTACCACCGCAACGGCCGCTCGCTGATCGCCGACGAAATCTACGACCAGTCCCGCGCCCGCCTCACGCAATGGCGCCAGTGCTTCAACCTCGTCTCCGCCGACCAACCATTGCAAACCGCCGCCGGCAAAGTCGCCCATCCGATCGCTCACACCGGCCTGCAAAAACTCCACGATCAACGCGCCGTGGAGGATTGGCTGCGCGACCGCAAGCAGGTGTGGATTCAACCCAAAGTCGATGGTGTCGCGGTGTCGCTGATCTACCGCAACGGCCTGCTGCATCAGGCGATCAGTCGAGGTGACGGCGTCAACGGCCAGGACTGGACCGCCTCCGCGCGGCAGATCGGCGCGATTCCCCAGCGCCTGCCGCAGGTGCAAGATTTACTGGTGCAAGGCGAGCTCTATTGGCGCCTGACCGATCACGTGCAAGCACAGGCCGGCAGCCTCAATGCACGCTCCGCCGTGGCCGGCCTGATGGCGCGCAAAGTGCTGAGTGCCGAGCAAGCGGGTGGCATTGGCTTGTTTGTCTGGGACTGGCCGCAAGGTCCGGAGAATTTGCCGGAGCGGGTGGCGGCATTGGCGCAATTGGGTTTCCCGATCACCGCGCTGTACAGCCAGCCGATCGACTCAATCGCCGATGCGCAGCGCTGGCGCGATCACTGGTATCGCTCGCCACTGCCCTTCGCCAGTGACGGCGTGGTCCTGCGCCAGGATCAACGGCCCGCCGCCGAACGCTGGCAGGCGCGGCCGCCGTATTGGAGCGTGGCGTGGAAATACCCTTTCGCCCAAGCGTTGGCCGAGGTGCGCAAAGTCAATTTCAAGATCGGCCGCACCGGGCGGATCACGCCGGTGCTGGAACTGGTGCCGGTGCAGCTCGATGACCGGCAGATCAAGCGGGTGAGCGTCAGCTCGTTGCAGCGCTGGGAGCAGATGGACATTCGCCCCGGTGATCAGGTCGCCATCAGCCTCGCGGGGTTGACCATTCCCCGGCTCGACGAAGTGGTATTGCGCAGCGCTGAACGCATCGAAGTCAACGCGCCGCTGGCGGCTGACTTTCATCACTTGAGCTGCTGGCAGCCGACGCCGGGTTGCGAGAGCCAATTTCTTGCGCGCCTGGCTTGGCTCAGCGGTAAAAAAGGCCTGGCGCTGCCGCATGTCGGGCCGGGCACCTGGGAGAAACTTTTCGAAACAGGCCGCCTGAATAGCCTGCTGGATTGGTTGACACTCGATGCGCAAGAGCTTGCTAACATTAACGGCTTCGGCGAGCGCAGCAGCGCTCGTCTTTTTGGCAGTTTCGAAAGTGCCCGCCAGCGCCCGTTTGCAAGCTGGCTCAAAGCACTGGGATTACCCCCGACGGGCCAGGCCGTTCTCGCCGATTCATGGCAGGCGCTGGCGCAACGAAGCAATGAACAATGGCAGGCCGAAGCCGGCATTGGCCCGGGACGCGCAGCGCAGTTGAGCGCATTTTTCCGCGACCCGCAGGTGCTGGCCTTGAGTGAAACGTTACGCGTGGCGGGGATTGACGGTTTCCAGTGACCAACAATGCCCGGCGGCCCGGGAACCCAATGCTGGCGCTGCGCTCAAACAGCCCATTGCCACATCGACTCGATCATTTTTTTCGCATGGAGCTTTTATGAAATTTTTCACACCGCTCGCCCTGCTGACCCTATGCGGCGTGATGGCCGCGCCAGTGATGGCGGCAGAAGACGCCCCCGGCCTGTCCGGCTGCGCAGCCAAGAAACAAGGCATCGTCAATCAGATCGAATTGGCCAAGAGCCATGGCAATGCCGATCAGCAAGCAGGCCTGGAAACCGCCCTGCGCGAAGTCACCGAACACTGCACCGACGCTTCGCTGAAAAAGGAACGCGAAAACAAGGTGCTTGAAGCCAAGCATGACGTCAGCAAACGCCAGGCCGACCTCGACAAAGCCATGAGCAAGGGCGACGCCGAGAAGATCAACAAACGCAAAGACAAACTCGCCGAATCCCGCAAGGAATTGCAGGAAGCGCTGGATGAACTGGATAAGTAGGACCTAGGCGTTGCGAGGGAGCTTTTGTGGCGAGGGGGCTTGCCCCCGTTGGGTCGCGGAGCGACCCCAAATCAGCAGACGCGGATAATCAGATCGACCGCGCGGGCCGAATTGACGACTGCTTCGCAGCCGAACGGGGGCAAGCCCCCTCGCCACAGGGAATACACACCGCTAGATCAATGATCCCGAAACTGTTTATGGCACGCACTGCAGGCATCTTCGACTTTCTGCACCGCCGGCCCAAGGTTGCTGGCCTTGTACGGCTGGACCTTGCTGGCCACCACCAATTCACCGGTCGCGGTTTCAAGGTTGCGGGCCATTTCCTGGAAGCGTGCCTGTTGCTGCCAGACATCGTCCTTGGCGCTGGTGTGATCTTCTTCGCGCACCTGTGGGAAATGTTTCCACGGCTCGTGAGACAACGCATCAAGCTTCACCGCACCTTCGGCAAATTTCGGCCCATCGAACGGAATGCGTCCACGCAACATGCCACCCAGATCTTCGCCGGTCTTGAGCATTTGCTTGAAAATCGCCTTGCGCTGACCCAACGGAGAATTGGGGTCGACACCCCCGCAAGCGGACAACGTCAGGCAGGCCAGCAATACAACGGAAAGTCTTTTAAGAGTCATGGTGGCTTCAGGTTACGGGAAACGGCGGCCAGTATCCTCGCGTCATCGGCAAACACCAATAGCCCTATTATCAATAAGGGTTGTTTGAGCGCATGGAGCACTCGGGCGACCGTCAAAGGAATTACTCCATGAACAGCCGTTTCAAGGCCTGGCGCCCCCGCCTGACCTGGACCCTGCCGATGGTAGCCGTGCTCGCAGGCTGCACCGGCGGCGAAAACAACGCCCCCAAAACCCACGCATTGGCGACTTACACCAGCGCCACGTGGGAAGCATTGCCAGCTGTGTCCGACGCTGACCTGGTGGCCGGTTTCGGTTCCTGGCGCAGCGCCTGCACACGCCTCAAGGCTGATCCGATCTGGGGCCAGACCTGCGCCGCGTCCGCCAATGTGCCGGCCAGCGCCGATGCAATTCGTGGTTTCCTCAAACAAAACCTCGACGTCTATGGCCTGCGCGCCGCCAACGACAACCCGAATGGCTTGATCACCGGTTACTACGAACCGGTCTACCCCGGCAGCCTGACCCAGACCGAAGTGGCGAACATTCCGGTCTACGGCGTGCCCGAAGACATGATCGTTGTCTCACTGGACAGCATTTATCCGGAACTCAAGGGCAAACGCCTGCGCGGACGCCTCGAAGGTCGGGTGCTCAAGCCTTATGACGACGCTGCCACCATCGAGAACAACGGCGTCAAGGCGCCGGTGGTTGCCTGGCTGACGGATCCGATGAACCTGCAATTCCTGCAAATCCAGGGCTCGGGACGCATCCAGCTCGACAGCGGTCGCCAGTTGCGCATCGCCTATGCCGACCAGAACGGCCACCCCTATCGGCCGATCGGTCGCTGGTTGGTCGAACAGGGTGAACTGAAGAAAGAAGAAGTGACCATGGGCGCCATCAGCGCGTGGGCAAAAGCCAATCCCGAGCGGATTCCGCAACTGCTGGCGAGCAACCCCAGCTATGTGTTCTTCACGCAAAACCCGGACAGCAACGAAGGGCCACGCGGCTCGCTCAACGTGCCATTGACGGCCGGTTACAGCGCGGCGGTGGATCGCAAGGTGATTCCTTTGGGCAGCCTGTTGTGGTTATCGACGACCAAACCGGATGGCAGCGCACTGGTGCGTCCGGTCGCGGCACAGGACACCGGCGGCGCAATTGCCGGCGAAGTCCGCGCCGATTTGTTCTGGGGCACCGGCGAAGCAGCCGGGCAACTGGCTGGCGACATGAAGCAGCAAGGACAGATCTGGATGTTGTGGCCAAAAGGTGCAGCGCTGCCGCAAGTGCCGCAGGTGGCGGATGCGGTGAAGCCTTGAATCATCTGTCGTCAGTCAGATAGCTATCGCGAGCAAGCTAGCTCCTACAGGGAATGCATTCCAACTGTAGGAGCGAGCCTGCTCGCGATGAGGCCCTTACAACCGACAAATATCCTGTCTATGCCGACTCACATCGACACAAAAAAGAAACTCGCAATCAACGCCATCCCGACAAACCACACCAGCGACCGCAACATCGCCCAGTCCGCCAGGTAGCAAATGATGTAAAGCAGCCGACTGGTGATAAACAGCACCGCCAACACGTTGACCGTGACCAACTGCGCCGTGCCGACCAGATGCGCAACCAGCACCGCTGCGGCGAACGCCGGGGTCACTTCAAAACTGTTCAACTGCGCCGCATGCGCGCGTCGTCCGAAGCCGTTCAGCGATTCGAGAAAGTCTCGTGGATCATGGTTGTCTTGCAGCCTGAAGCCATTGCCGAACTTGGCGATCCCCGTGCACAGGTACGGCAGGAAAATCGCGATCAAAACGCACCACAGAGCAACCGTCATAGAGCAATCCTTTCTTCAGTTTTTGAAATTCGAGCGCCGGTCAAAACTTCATCACCAGCATGCTGACCAATACCAACCCACAGGCTAAGAGCCGCGGCCGGCCGAAAGGTTCTTTCAAGTAGCGCATGCCGAACAGCACCACCAGAATCACACTGATCTCGCGCAGCGCCGCCGCTTCGGCAATCGAGCCCAATTGCATCGCCCATAACACCAGAGCGTAGCTGAACAACACACAAAACCCGACCGTCAGCCCGAGCCGCCACTGCTCGCGCCAGAACAGCTTGAACGCCGGCCGTTTGCGCACCAGCGCCAGCAACGGGAATGGCCAGGTGCTGAGTAGCGTGACCCACACCAGATAGTCGATCGGATGCGACCAGCGCCGCAGCGCCTGGCCATCGATGAAGGTGTAACAACCGATGCACAGGCCGATCAGCGCCACCACCGGCAACATCGACCACGGCAATCGCGCGCCGCCACCGCCCTGCCAGAGCAGGCAGAGCATGCCGAGCGGGATCAGCAAAATGCCGAAGATCTGCTGATCGGTCAGCACTTCGCCGGCAAAGATTAGCGTCAGTGCCAGCACTACCAGTGGCGATAACCCGCGCATCAACGGATAGACCAACCCGAGGTCGCCGACTCGATACGCCTGAATCAGCAGATAGCGGTAAAGCAATTCGAACGCTGCCGACGCCAGAATCCACGGCCAGATTTCCAGCGGCGGCGCGCTCACGAACGGCAGCATGATCGCGACAAACAGCATCGCCACCGAGTCCATGCACGCGACCACCAACAGCCGCTCGGCGCTGAACTTGATCAGGGTATTCCACGCCGCGTGCAACAGCGCCGCCACCAACACCAGTGCTGTTGCAAGCACGGCCGACTCCTCTTGTTGTCCACCCGCTCCTATAGGAGCGAGGCTTGAGTGGGAGCATATTTTGCTGTGGGAGCAAAGCTTGCTGTGGGTGCATAGCTAGCAGTGGGAGCATAGCTTGCAGTGGGAGCATAGCTTGCTCGCGATGACGCCCCTGAGACCGCCATCGCGGGCAAGCCTTGCTCCCACAGCAAGCCTCGCTCCTACGCGATAGCGCGGGAGAATTGATTCGCGATATGTCCGCAGCTGTTTATACTGCAAGCGACCACGCCGCACTCAGTTGCGCACAGACTAATTCCAATAATTCACGCCCCCGCCCGCACTCTTCGAGATCGGTCGTTGGCCTGCGTATGCCTGATCACAGCGTCAAGACTACCGACAGAGACCTTGCGCATGCCACTCGCCTTGTTTGCCCTCGCTGTTGCCGCTTTCGGCATCGGCACCACTGAATTCGTCATCATGGGCCTGCTGCCCGATGTCGCCCGCGACCTCGCCGTGAGCATTCCTCACGCCGGCCTGCTGATTACCGGCTACGCCCTGGGCGTGGTGTTCGGCGCGCCGATCCTGGCGATCGCCACCGCCAACATGCCGCGCAAAGCCACACTGCTGGGGATGACGCTGATGTTCATCCTCGGCAACATCCTCTGCGCGTTGGCGCCGAATTACGCGACGCTGATGGCCGCGCGAGTCGTCACCGCGTTGTGCCACGGCGCGTTCTTCGGCATCGGTTCGGTGGTGGCGGCAGGACTGGTCGCGCCGAACAAACGCGCGCAGGCGATTGCCCTGATGTTCACCGGCCTGACCCTGGCCAACGTGCTCGGCGTGCCACTGGGCACGGCGCTCGGCCAATACGCCGGTTGGCGCTCGACGTTCTGGGCGGTGTCGGTGATCGGCGTCATCGCGGCCATTGCTCAGTGGTTGTGGCTGCCCAAAGACATCACCCTGGACAAGGCCAACCTGGCCAGCGAATTCAAAGTGCTGGGCAAGGCCAATGTGCTGCTGGCGCTGGGCATGAGAGTGCTGGCGTCGACCAGTCTGTTCAGCGTGTTCACTTACATCGCGCCCATCCTGCAGGACATCACCGGCGTCAGCCCACACGGCGTGACGGTAATGTTGCTGTTGTTCGGCGTCGGTTTGACCGCCGGCAGCATGATCGGCGGGCGCTTGGCTGACAGTCGTCTGTTGCCGTCGCTGGTGGGTATGGCGCTGGCGTGTGTGGTGGTGCTGGCGGCGTTCAGCCAGACCAGTCAATCGGTGATTCCGGCGGCGATCACGCTGGTGCTGTGGGGGATTTTCGCTTTCGCGCTGTGCCCGATTCTGCAATTGCTGATCATCGATCAGGCGCATGAAGCGCCGAATCTCGGTTCGACGCTGAACCAGAGCGCGTTCAACCTGGGCAACGCCGCCGGCGCGTGGATCGGCGGACTTGTGGTTGCCAGCGGCGCGGATCTGGCCGACTTGCCGTGGACCGGCGCACTGGTCAGCGGGTTGACGGTGCTGACCGCGCTTTTCTACATCTACCTGCAACGCCGGGGCGCGACGGCGGTCAATGTGTCCGGCTGATGGGTGGGTGTCAGGGGATCCACCCCTCACCCTAACCCTCTCCCCAGAGGGTAGAGGGGACTGACCGAGGTGTTCTGTCGAGTTTCATCGACCTGAAAGTTCTGAGTCGAACTCAGGTTTTTGAATGGCACAAAGGTCCGCTCCCTTTCCCCTCTCCCCTTTGCGGAGAGGGACTGACCGAGGTGTTCTGTCGAGTTACATCGACCTGAAAATTCTGAGTCGAACTCAGGTTTTGAACGCCACAAAGGTCTGCTCCCTTTCCCCCTCCACCCTTTGGGAGAGGGACTGACCGAGGTGTTCCGTCGAGTTACATCAACCTGAAAATTCTGAGTCGAACTCAGGTTTTGACTGGCACAAAGTTCTGCTCCCTTTCCCCCTCTCCCCTTTGGGGAGAGGGCTGGGGTGAGGGGTGGCTCTTGATCTCATCACCCATTTCAATCCACCCAACCTGTGCCCTCACCCTCGCCCGGCACATCAAACCCATGCACGACCCGCATCGTGCCTAACTCATCTCCCATCCAAAGGACCCCGGATGCTTGAACTTGTCGCTGCGTTTATTTGCCTTACGTCCCTGCTCACCTACGTGAATTTCCGCTTCATCGGCCTGCCGCCGACCATCGGCGTGATGGTCACGGCGCTGATGTTTTCCCTGTTATTGCAAGGCCTGAGTTTCATCGGTTACCCCGGTCTCGAAGAGCGCGTGCAGCAGTTGATCGGCCAGATCGATTTCGGCGATTTGCTGATGAACTGGATGCTGTCCTTCCTGCTGTTCGCCGGCGCCCTGCACGTCAACCTCAACGACCTGCGCAGTTACCGCTGGCCAATCGGTTTGCTCGCGACCTTCGGTGTGTTGATCGCCACAGCGGTGATCGGCAGCCTCGCGTATTACATTTTTGCCCTGTTCGGCTGGCACGTGAGCTTCCTCTATTGCCTGCTGTTCGGCGCGCTGATTTCGCCGACCGACCCAATCGCGGTGCTCGGCGTGCTGCGTACCGCCAACGCCTCCAAACCGCTGAAAACCACCATCGTCGGCGAGTCGCTGTTCAATGACGGCACGGCGGTCGTGGTGTTTACCGTGTTGCTCGGCATCGCGCAGCTGGGTGAAACCCCGACGGTTGGCGCCACCGCCATGCTGTTCGCCCACGAAGCGATTGGCGGCGTGGTGTTCGGCGGGCTGATCGGTTACCTCGTGTACCTGATGATCAAGAGCATCGAGCAGCATCAGATCGAAGTGATGCTGACCCTGGCGCTGGTGATCGGCGGCTCGGCCATGGCCTCGGAGCTACACGTTTCCGCGCCGATCGCGATGGTCGTCGCCGGTCTGATCATCGGGAATCTGGGCCGCAACCTGGCGATGAACGACATGACCCGAAAGTACCTCGACGGTTTTTGGGTTTTCCCAAAGGCGCCAAAAAGGCATGCATCTTTGTCACATTGAAGGGGGCTACGCAGCGCCACTGAAAGCTGAGATGCGCCTCTGTTCCTGCCGAGCTATGAATCGCCCCTAGTTTCGTAGACACCTCCAAGCCTTAAAATGAGGCCCATTAGGAGGTGCCATGAGCAACCAGCGATATCCCGAAGAATTCAAAATCCAGGCGGTCAAGCAAGTGACCGAAAAGCAGCTTCCTGTCTCGGAGGTGGCTGCACGATTGGGTGTGTCCGTGCACAGCCTCTATGCCTGGGTTAAGCGCTACACCAAGCCCCAAGAACAGCGCGTTGAGGAGGATGATCAAAGCGCTGAGGTTCGTCGTCTACGTGCCGAGCTGAAACGGGTGACGGAGGAGCGAGACATCTTAAAAAAGGCCGCCGCGTACTTTGCCAAGGAGTGCGGCTGAAGTACGCCTTTATTAAGCAGCAATCGGGTCATTACGCGATTCGACGGCTTTGCCTGACGCTCAAGGTTCATCCCAGCGGCTACTACGCGTGGCTATCAGAACCAAAATCTGCGCGAGCCAAGGACGATCAGCGACTGCTTGGATTGATCAAACACTCCTGGCTGGAAAGCGGTGGCGTTTATGGCTATCGCAAGATCCATGATGACCTGCGAGAGGTTGGTGAGAGCTGTGGCCGTCACCGGGTGGCTAGGTTGATGCGCCTTGAGGGTTTACGTTCTCAGACTGGGTATCGACGGAGGCCGGGAAAATATGGCGGTAAACCAGCCGTTGCCTCACCGAACTTACTGAAGCGCCAATTCGATGTCAGAGAACCCAACAAAGTCTGGGTCACAGACATTACCTACATCCGAACATATGAAGGCTGGCTGTATTTGGCCGTGGTGCTCGATCTGTTTTCACGCCAGATCATTGGTTGGTCAATGAAGTCGCAGATGACCAGCGACGTAGCCATTGATGCACTGCTGATGGCGGTTTGGAGACGTAAGCCGAAGCAAGAGGTGATGATCCACTCAGATCAAGGCAGTCAGTACAGCAGCTCAGACTGGCGAAGCTTCTTGAAAGCTAACAACCTGGTGGCCAGCATGAGTCGTCGAGGTAACTGCCACGACAACGCTGTGGCGGAGAGCTTTTTCCAGCTGCTAAAGCGGGAACGGATCAAGCGTAAAATCTACACTACACGCCAGGATGCTCGGGATGATGTGTTCGATTACATCGAGATGTTTTACAACCCAAAACGACGCCACAGTTTCAACAATCAGCTGTCACCGGTAGAGTTTGAAAAGCGTTACGCAGCGAGCCTGGAGAGTGTCTAGAAAACCCGGGGCGATTCAGATATTATCGTGAGATGGAATCACATCAAAAGGAGATTCATTAAGCGAGACTATTGCCAACAGTGCATTTACGGCTTCGCTAGCGCTTTTATTTCTAATAGCCTCACTAGAACCATCCCTAGTTTCTTTGATTCCCGAGATAGCAGTGGAAAGCCCTTGAAGCAACCTGAAATTAGCGCGGCGCAGTGCGACCACCGCGCATTCTAACTCGCTATTAATTTGCTCTAGCCCATGCTTGGTCTTCTTGGTGGGTTTGTTGCCCCTTTCGGCATACGCGGCAATTGCATCCTTAGCCACGCATCTAAGACGCTCTAACCCTGCGAAACCGTGATGACCAAGTAATTCATCGGATTTTTTTTGAGGGTGTTCAGACTCGTTGAGTCGATAGCGTAATGCTGTCCAGCCAAATCGAACTTGTAAGAAAGGGAAGCCAAAGCTCCTTGATTTTTTAGAGCGGAAGTAACAACCTCATTTGAGAAGTATTTTTTAACATCGGCAAGTACGCCCTCTAGCAGAACCTGCCGCGCCTTGATTGACTGATTGTAAACTTGAATTTCCGACCTAGGCTTACCCATGATTACGTCCCCTTTACGTGAACAAGAACCTGCATTTCCTTGCCATAAGCGCCAAGAACAAATGCGGGCTCAAATTTGACAATGCCTTTACTCATCAAATGCTCCAGATGCTCCGAAAAGGATTCTTGATCTACAAGACGCACATCATCCGTTCCGAACTGCTCCTTCATCAACGCACGTAACGATTTATAGTTATGCACATCACCAGTGAAGAATTTCTCAGCAATGATTTGAGCTTCCGCCCCACGGAGGGATGCGCCATCTGTGGCATCTGTAATGTACCTCCATGCATGCTCAATATCGTTATGCCCGAGAATCCAACGAAGTGTATCTATGCGTCCTTTCCCATATGCGTGAAAGAACAGCAGGGCCGCTACACGGCGCAACTGGTGCTGCCTGATATAATACCGAAGCCCTACGTCATTAACTTCGCTCTCAAAGTAGGCACACAAAAAGTCGAAGCATGTATTCATGCTCATTTTTGTGGCAGAATATATTACCTTTCTTCCATGCAAAGAAGGAACGGAGAATATAGTAGGAGCTTCCGCCGAGAAACCAGCATTGATGAGTTCCTCCTGAAGGCGTACTAATTGCCCAAGCATCTGCACCGCAAGAGGATCAATAGGCCTTGCGTCGTATTTCCGGAGACCATACGTATTGGTTGTGCTCTTTTCTCTCATGAACATCAGCCAAGAATTCGTGGAGTCGAATGCTCGGGCCGACGGGATCTGCAAAAGCTCATCTATTCGGCGAGCCATAAGCAAACCAACAACAAATTGAATAGCACCAATATAAACATAGACAAGTTCAAGCAAGCCTGCATTGGATCTTAGCCGCTCAAAATAGTTCTCCCTCGTTCCCTTTCGACTTTCAAGACCACTGCCATCGGCATCACTTGTATTTCTACAACCAAGCCCCAGTTTTTTCACACCGTGATGTTCCAAATCACTGCCAACAATTGAAACAACCTGCTCATCGGTTAGGCTTGTAAGCGTTTTGTCATGCTCATAACAGTATCGAGCCAACCTGCAAAACCCCTCAATAACGAGAGGGCCCAACTCGTAATGAAACTCGACAGCACCTTTGAATAATTTAAAAATCGTGCCGGACGGCACTGTCACATAACGACCAGGTTTGGCTAGCTCTGGCATGTAACCTTTAATTCTATCCAAAACTCGCTCATTGGGCCCTGGCACTCCAAGTTTCTTGAGCAACCCCATTCCATACAAAAAATTGTAAAATAGCCTGTACTGGGATTCGGCCATGAGACTTCCCGACCTAGCAGTAACCTTTACTCCCTCCATCTCACGCTTATAGGACTCACCAAGCGGATAAAAACTAAGAATTTCATGCCTCGGCTTGGCCATGTCCCCACGGATAGTATTTGGGTAAACTTCGGCTGAGATGCGTACAGAGTTTACTGTATAGCCAGCACCTCTATGTCCGTCGTAGTGACCTTTATGATATAAAGCGGCCCGAATACGTGGAATATTATCAACGGAAACATTAAGCTCGTTAGACTCGAGCTGGGTAGAACTTATCTCTGACATCGAAGGATTCTCTTCCAATATGGAAGCAATCGTCGCGACTGGTATTTCATCCAAGAGCGCTAGAGCATACTCACACAATTTTTCTGACCAATCATACAGCGCTTCAGCCACGGAGGACTCTGAAGACAGCTTATTTAGGATCCATTTCATATCGCCTTCAGACAAGCCTGCCAATCCGGCACTTGAAAGTTTAAGCTCATGTGCGTGAATTAGCAGACAGTCAATAACACCCACGGCGGCGTGAAACTTCCTTCTTAATGTCTCAACACTTTGAGAATTTGCCATTTCAACCAGGCTATTTCGCGTAGCGCCAATGAGCGCGTATTTAAGACCGTTCAACAGATCTAGGTTTTCGTCATCGGTAAGGTATGAGTTGTTGTCTAGGGCTACCTTCCAGTTGAGCAGGATAGGATCACCGTTGAAATTCACGCTCCAGATGGAGGCATTAAAATTATTGGTTAGCCAAGAAGCCTTACGGAACGCTTCTGCCGGTGCCACGCGAGGCTCGTTGAGGAACCCAAGTTTAGATGGAGCATTAATAAACAAACCTCTCCATTGACGCTGCGCTTGCTGTTAGTGACGCCTTGTGTAGATCGCTACGATAAGTGACATCTCGATGCTTACTGATCTCTCCCTCAAGAAAGCCTGCGTAACTCGCCCAGTAGACTGCCTTAGCATTAACCTTCTGATTGGGTGGCGCTTGTTCAACAGCTAATTTTATCGAGAGCAGCACGCTCAAAATATCGGCAGACACTAACGCATATACAGTCCCGTCGTTCTCAAGCTTTTCATGACGACCCTCTGGATCTTGAAGATACGCAGGAATATCTCCAAAAGCATGATTTACTAGGAAAGTGTCTAATTCATCCACGCTTGAAAAATTGCTCGCCCGAAATAAAAACGGGCTATCTTTAAGACTATGACAAATTAAGACCTTATTAAATACTCGCATACGCCTTTCATGCAGGAAATCGATAATCACCTTGGGCAGATAGTGATCCATGAGGTTAGGATCGTAGCTATCATGGCCTAAAGCCTGAGATGTAGTTTCAGCGCTATGCGTCTTAATGAATATCTCTGTTACTCTGGATGCGCGTACGGAAGACGCACTCACCATCTCCAAAAACTTAACGAGATCATCTTCAGGCATGTCCGTATGAGGGCGGAACTGAGCTAAAAGATTATTTCTCAAATACGTACCAGGTTTAAGTGTCGACCTCGACCACGGGGTTAGGGTGCTTTTGACAGGCGGTGAAAATGCGTTGCCGCATGTAATGAACAGCTTCCTCCATGAGGGATCACCCTGTGATTTCAGATACTCACGTAGGGGCGCAGTGATCTCAATAATTTGGTCGACCAAAGCTTTAGTTTCTGAGGTTAGCGTGATTTTTTGTTCAGACCTTCCTGCCCCCTTACGATCCTTGTACCCCACCAGCTTATATACCGACCCGTCCAGTACGTATCCAGATCTCTGCCCCTGCTTATTCCAAAGGTCGAAATCACCCAGAAACTCCGACGTAATTATCGGATGCCTTAGAATAATTAGGAGCTTAAATGGCATTAGACTCCCCGTCAGTGGCATCCCCATATAGCTAGCTAAATCAGAAGCCGGAGTCTGAGAATCTTTTGTATCCACTGACAAGGAAGCGTAGTGGCTGTAAGGCTCTCCATAGCCGTAGGTCTCGAAAATACAGCAAATATTGGGGATTATTAGTAGGTGCCCCTTCTTCCGTTTAGTCGTATCTACCAACTCCCCCTGCGCAGCGAGCTGTTTACGACGAAGAACCCTACTATATAGATCTGCTATCTGAGCTTTGGCCCATCCTTCAATAATCTTCAGCCGCTTAGATATGGAAATGAATAATATCTCAATAGCTTCAGACATCAGTAAGATGTAATGGCACTTCCATTACGAGCTTAACTTTTACCTCCGCACCATCATCATTTTTTCTGACATTAGTCGACTGACCATCGATTCGCTTCGCAGGTGCTAACGGCAGTTTCCCTCCCAATGGCTCGGCCCATACGCCTGGAAGAATGAAAATCTTCTCGACAAACCCAATATACTTATTCCAAGTCTTCATTTGTGCGTCGATATCCAGCCCCTGGGCCTCGCCACTCATGAAAAAACTTTCCCTAAAGTCCCAGAAGAAATTGTAAATCATTGTCGAATCGTTAAACGTGTATTCAGGCCAGGAATCACTATTCCGACTCAGAAAACCAGCCATCTTATTCGGCATAGTTAACTGCGTAGTTCCATACCCTGAAATATGGAGTCGTAGCTGCTCATACAAGCCGGATGTAAAGTCATGACCATGACTGTTATGAATATTGGCAAAGTGATAATACAACTTGGTGCCTTTACGGTTTTCTACAGGCCATCCAGTCCAATAATTGACTTTACGCTGGTCAACCCCAAGAAGTATTTTTTTCCACTTCGTATTATATTTTTTTCTTAGTCCACTTCCACATTCTGTCGGCGGCATGGAAGGGACGTAATTACGTGCTTCGAGCAGAATGTCTTGCAGATAAACGGAAATCTTCGCGCGCGTCACGTCAGACGTGCCGACCAAATCCTGTTCGAACAGCGCTCCTTGAAAACCCGCAACGATGTGGGTCAGCTCTGACGACGAAAGCTTCAAGAAAGACAAGGGCTGGTTGGTGATGTCACAAAAGCATTCGAGAAGCTTCAATGTCGTCGTCGACGGCACCTACCTACGCTCAGCGCAACGCTGAAACAACTCCACCACATCAGGCGCCAGAGCTCGGAAGGGATAGGTTTCAATGGGCGATCCTTTTTTGACGATTGTCACTTTCAAAATCCGTGGCGAGCTGGCTGTAACTTCTATTCTACAGGCACTCCGAATAACTGACAAAAAAATGCGAATGGCAAAATTTTGGGAATTGCTCGATGACATGCTCAACGCGCTGCTGTTCGCGCTGATCGGCATGGAACTGTTGCTGCTGCCGTTCAACTGGCTGCACGTGCTGGCGGCGAGTTTGCTCGCGTTGGCGATTCTGCTGTCGCGCCTGCTGACCGTGGCCCCGGCCATTATGTTGCTGCGACGCTGGCGCACAGTGCCGCGCGGGACGATCCGGATTTTGACGTGGGGTGGTTTGCGCGGCGGTGTTTCGGTGGCCCTGGCCCTGGCGTTGCCGCTGGGCCCGGAGCGCGATCTGATCCTGAGCATCACTTACATCGTGGTGCTGTCGTCGATCCTGTTGCAGGGTTTGAGCATCGGCAAACTGGTCAAACACGTCACCAAGGATGAGCCTGCGCCAACGGCGCAGGCAGAGCATCACTAAAAAAAGCATCACTGATAGAAAGCATCACTGACTAGAAAGCGTCATTGTTTACTTTTTGTCCTTTTGCGGATCAGGGCTTGGTTCCTGATCCGCCTCTTCTTTCGGCGCACTGCTTTCGCTGCGCACCTGCGCATGGCTGATCAGGGCGAAGATGAAACTGCCGCCAATGATGTTGCCCGCCAGCGTCGGCCCGGCAAATACCAGCCAGAAATCTTTCCACGGCAACTCGCCGGCAAACACCAGATACGAAACCTCCGCCGAACCGACGACGATGTGCGTGAAATCGCCGAGCGCCATCAGGTAGGTGATGAGGATGATGATCCACATCTTCGCGCTCTCCATGGACGGAATCATCCAGACCATGGTGGCGATCATCCAGCCGCTGATGATGCCTTTGGCGAACATATTCCCGGCGTCGTTTTCCATGATCTTGCGCCCGATGTCGAGGAAGGCCAGATCAGTCTTCGCGTCGAAAATCGGCAAGTGCAACATCACGTAAGCGACCAGCAATGTGCCGCACAGGTTGCCGACCAGCACCACGCTCCACAGTCGCAACAATCGACCGAAGTTGCTCAGTGTGGGTTTGGTCATGATCGGCAGCACGGCCGTCAGGGTGTTTTCGGTGAACAGTTGCTGGCGCGCCAGAATCACCGCGAGGAACCCCGCGCAGTAACCGAAACTGGCGATGACTTTGAAGCCTTCGCCGTCGGGCAGACGCGAGTTGAGCAAACCCATGGCCATCAGCGACAGGCCCATGGTCAGGCCGGCGGCGAGCGCCGACCACCAGAGCGCCGCGACACTGCGCTCCAGCTCCTGATCGCCCTGGGTTCTGATGATTTCATGCAGCACCGCCGCGCGTGGCGGCTGGTTGCGATGGGCTTCGTGTTTTTCTTCCGCCGAGAGATTCGGGGTCTTGCCGTCTTTTTGGGTGTCCATTGGAGCTGCGAACCGGTGGCGTGTGTGTACGTACGACACGCGCGGTTCGGCGCTGTTCACTCGCCACCCAAACGAAACCGCTCTTGTAGGAGCGAGGCTTGCCCGCGAAGGGGTTCACCTCGGTTTTTGGGGTGACGCGAATGGCGCCTTCGCGAGCAAGCTTCGCTCCTACAGGGCTCGAGTTACTCGCTGGCGAGTTCGTCCTGGAACTGGTCTTTGACGTATTTGATCTCGGTGCGGCCGTGCGGTGCCGGCAGTCCGTCTTCGCCGAGGTTGACGAAAACCATGCGCTCAACGGTAAGGATGCTTTTGCGGGTGATTTTGTTGCGCACTTCGCAGGTCAGGGTGATCGAGGTGCGGCCGAACTCGGTGGCGGTGATGCCCAGCTCGATGATGTCGCCCTGGCGCGAGGCGCTGACAAAGTTGATTTCGGAAATGTACTTGGTGACCACGCGCTGATTGCCGAGCTGGACGATCGCATAGATCGCCGCTTCTTCGTCGATCCAGCGCAACAGGCTGCCGCCGAACAGCGTGCCGTTGGGGTTGAGGTCTTCGGGTTTTACCCATTTGCGGGTGTGGAAGTTCATGTTCACTCCTGAGCGTCTTGCCGAATGATGGGCGCCATCATGGCAGAGCGCGCCGTTGAGCTCTATCAAGCATCGACTATGGCCTCGATTACCGTTCAGACATTGACCCACATAAACGCTTTGGAAGATCAGCTTAGCCCGCTATAATCGCCTCCGTTTCAAAACGGTAACGTTTGCTCTGCTACCGTTTTCCCGCCACCTGTCCGAGGGGCGCTGCAGCAGGTCAAACCTGTCAGGCTCGGATGGGGCGTTGCCAGGTCGCATGACCCGACACTAAACGCACAACGGCGCCCATTCGCATACATTACGAATGGAGGCTCTTCATGAGCGCTGTTATCACGCCTGCAGATTTTACCGATTACAAAGTCGCCGACATGTCCCTGGCTGCCTGGGGTCGTCGCGAAACCATCATCGCCGAATCCGAAATGCCAGCCCTGATGGGTCTGCGCCGCAAGTACGCCGCTGAGCAGCCGCTCAAAGGCGCGAAGATTCTCGGCTGCATCCACATGACCATTCAGACTGCCGTGCTGATCGAAACCCTGGTTGCCCTGGGTGCCGAAGTGCGCTGGTCGTCCTGCAACATTTTCTCGACTCAGGACCAGGCCGCTGCTGCTATCGCCGCTGCCGGTATCGCGGTTTATGCCTGGAAAGGCGAGACCGAAGAAGAGTACGAGTGGTGCCTGGAGCAAACCATCCTCAAGGACGGCGCGCCTTGGGATGCGAACATGATCCTCGACGACGGCGGCGACCTGACCGAGCTGCTGCACAAGAAGTACCCGGCGATCCTCGACCGCGTCCACGGCGTGACCGAAGAAACCACCACCGGCGTGCACCGTCTGCTGGACATGCTGGCCAAGGGCGAGCTGAAAATCCCGGCCATCAACGTCAATGACTCGGTGACCAAGTCCAAGAACGACAACAAGTACGGCTGCCGTCACAGCCTCAACGACGCGATCAAGCGCGGCACCGACCACCTGCTGTCCGGCAAGCAAGCGCTGGTCATCGGTTACGGTGACGTGGGCAAGGGCTCGTCGCAGTCCCTGCGTCAGGAAGGCATGATCGTCAAAGTCTCCGAAGTGGACCCGATCTGCGCCATGCAAGCGTGCATGGACGGCTTTGAACTGGTTTCGCCATTCATCGACGGCATCAACGACGGCACCGAAGCCAGCATCGACAAAGCACTGCTGGGCAAGATCGACCTGATCGTGACCACCACCGGCAACGTCAATGTTTGCGACTCGAACATGCTCAAAGCCCTGAAGAAGCGCGCTGTTGTCTGCAACATCGGCCACTTCGACAACGAAATCGATACGGCTTTCATGCGCAAGAACTGGGCATGGGAAGAAGTGAAGCCACAGGTGCACAAGATTCACCGTACCGGCGCTGGCAGCTTCGATGCGCAGAACGACGACTACCTGATCCTGCTGGCCGAAGGCCGTCTGGTGAACCTGGGCAACGCCACTGGCCACCCGAGCCGCATCATGGACGGTTCGTTCGCCAACCAGGTGCTGGCGCAGATCTTCCTGTTCGGCCAGAAGTACGCCGACCTGTCGCCAGCGCAGAAAGCCGAGCGTCTGACTGTTGAAGTACTGCCGAAGAAACTCGACGAAGAAGTGGCCCTGGAAATGGTCCGCGGTTTCGGCGGCGTGGTCACGCAACTGACCAAGCAACAGGCTGACTACATCGGCGTCACCGTCGAAGGCCCGTTCAAGCCGCACGCTTACCGCTACTGATTGGTCCTGCTGTCCGCCCCTTTCGCAGGGGCGGACTCATGCAGAACACGCAAATCTGTAGGAGCAAAGCTTGCTCGCGATAGCATCACCACGGTTTCCCCTGGATACCGCGGCGCGTTCATCGCGAGCAAGCTTTGCTCCTACAAAAGCAAGGCTTACGCGTTTCCAAGGATATGACCATGTCCCAAGACCGTCGCTACAGCTTCGAGTTCTTCCCTACCAAGACCGATGCTGGGCATGAAAAACTGCTCGCCACTGCCCGTCAGTTGGCGACTTACAATCCCGATTTCTTTTCCTGCACGTACGGCGCTGGCGGTTCGACCCGTGATCGCACGATCAACACCGTGTTGCAGCTCGAAAGCGAAGTCAAAGTCCCGGCCGCCCCGCACCTGTCTTGCGTCGGCGACAGCAAGGACGACCTGCGCGGCCTGCTGACGCAATACAAGGCGGCCGGCATTACCCGCATCGTCGCCCTGCGCGGTGACCTGCCTTCGGGCATGGGCATGGCCAGCGGTGAATTGCGCCACGCCAATGACCTGGTTGAATTCATTCGTGAAGAAACCGGCAATCATTTCCACGTCGAAGTTGCCGCTTACCCGGAAATGCATCCGCAAGCGCGCAACTTTGAAGACGATCTGCAGAACTTCGTGCGCAAGGCCAACGCCGGCGCCGACAGTGCGATCACCCAGTACTTCTTCAACGCCGACAGCTACTTCTACTTTGTCGAGCGGGTACGGGCGATGGGCGTGAACATCCCGATCGTGCCGGGGATCATGCCGATCACCAACTACAGCAAACTCGCGCGCTTCTCCGATGCCTGCGGTGCGGAAATCCCGCGCTGGATTCGCAAGCAACTGGAAGCCTATGGCGATGACACCCAGAGCATTCAACGCTTTGGTGAGCAAGTCATCACCCAAATGTGCGAACGCCTGCTGCAGGGTGGCGCTCCAGGGTTGCACTTCTACACGCTGAACCAGGCTGAACCGAGCCTGGCAGTGTGGAACAACCTGAAGTTGCCACGCTGACGCAGCTACAAGCTTCAAGCTCCAAGCTCCAAGCAAAACCAAAAGATCGCAGCCCTCCGGGGCTGCGATTTTTTGCGTTCAGCGCGCTTTTTTTGTGCGCCAACACACGGAGTTAGAGCTTGTGCAGGCAGTTTCTGGCTCTTTACGGTTTCTCGTCGTAATCTCAAGCCATGCCTTTGATCGCGCAGTTACTGACCCTGCTACTTTTCACTTGCCTGAGCTTCACCGCTAGGGGCGAGAAATTGCGCATTGTCACTGAGCCTTGGGCACCTTACGTCTATGAACAGGACGGCAAACCGCTGGGTCTGGACTACGAAACCACCGCCATCGTCTTCAAACGCTTGGGCATCGAAGTGGAATGGCAATTCCTGCCGTGGAAGCGCTGCCTGTCGATGCTCGAAACCGGCCAGGCCGACGGCGCGCTGGATATTTTCCACAGCGCCGAACGCGACGCCACCCTGCTCTACCCCAGCGAACCGCTCTCGGAAGTCGAGTTCGTGATGTTCTATGCCAACCAGCGCCCACACCCGTTCAGCACGCTCGAAGCACTCAAGGGCCTGACCATCGGCACCTCGCCGGGTTATCTGTACAGCGAGGATTTCAGCAGCTCGACGCTGTTTACCCGCGAACCGGCGCCGACCCATGAAGCCAACTTCGGCAAACTGGTGCGCGGGCGCATCGACCTGTTAATCACTGATCGCCGAGTCGGGCAGCATCTGCTCGATGAGCTGAATATCCGCGATCAGATCACTGAAAACCCGACAATCATCAGCCATCAGAGCCAGTTTCTGGCCGTGCGGCGCAACGCCGGGATGGATTTGCTGGTGCAGCGCTTCGGCGCCGAGCTCAAGCGATTCAAGCGCGAGCCCGCCTATGCTGAGCTGAGCGCCCGTTACGGGGCGAATCCGGACCCGGTGGTGCAGGCAAAAAGCACTTCAACCGTCCCCGGTAAAACCGTTGAGCAGCAGGAAAGCGGCGCGCAGTGATTGCTCTGTTATACTCCGGCCTTCCCGCCAGGCTCACGCCCGGACGCTCGGAATCGTTCAAGGCATCTCGACCCCGCTACAGCGCAGCTTTTCAGCCCGCGCGAGCGCTCCAGACGAGCCTTCGAAACCCAGCAGGACCGGACGGGATTGCGTTCCTCTTAAACGCCATTCGCGCCAGGCAAGACTCCCATTGGGCCAAGCCCTAACTAAAACAGGATTACTCATGTCCTTTGCTTCCCTCGGTCTCTCCGAGGCTTTAGTCCGCGCCATCGAGGCGGCGGGCTATACCGAGCCTACTCCGGTGCAACAGCGGGCCATTCCCGCCGTGTTGCAAGGTCGCGACCTGATGGTCGCGGCACAGACAGGTACTGGTAAAACCGGCGGCTTCGCCCTTCCGATTCTGGAGCGGTTGTTCCCCAACGGTCACCCGGACAAATCCCAGCGTCACGGCCCGCGCCAACCGCGCGTACTGGTCCTGACCCCTACCCGCGAACTCGCGGCTCAAGTGCACGAAAGCTTCAAGGTCTATGCCCGTGACCTGAAGTTTGTCAGTGCCTGCATCTTCGGCGGCGTTGGCATGAACCCACAGGTTCAGGCCATGTCCCGTGGCGTTGACGTGCTGGTCGCCTGCCCTGGCCGCCTGCTCGACCTCGCCGGCCAAGGCAGCGTCGATTTGTCCCACGTGGAAATCCTCGTGCTCGACGAAGCCGACCGCATGCTCGACATGGGTTTTGTCCATGACGTGAAAAAGGTCCTCGCGCGTCTGCCGAGCAAACGCCAGAACCTGCTGTTCTCGGCGACGTTCTCCAAAGACATCACCGACCTCGCCGGCAAGCTGCTGCACAACCCGGAACGCATCGAAGTCACGCCGCCGAACACCACGGTCGAGCGTATCGAACAGCGTGTATTCCGCCTCGCCGCCAGCCACAAGCGCTCGCTGCTTGCGCACCTGATTACCGCTGGCGCCTGGGAACAGGTGCTGGTGTTCACCCGCACCAAGCACGGCGCCAACCGTCTGGCCGAATACCTGGACAAACACGGCCTCACCGCCGTCGCGATCCACGGTAACAAGAGCCAGAACGCGCGCACCAAAGCCCTGGCCGACTTCAAGGCCGGCGAAGTGCGGATCCTGGTTGCCACCGACATCGCCGCTCGCGGCCTCGACATCGATCAGTTGCCACACGTGGTCAACTTCGAACTGCCGAACGTCGATGAAGACTACGTGCACCGTATCGGCCGTACTGGCCGTGCCGGTCGTTCGGGCGAGGCGATCTCGCTGGTTGCTCCGGACGAAGAAAAACTGCTGAAAAGCATCGAACGCATGACCAAGCAGAAAATCGCCGATGGCGACCTGATGGGCTTCGATTCGAGCGCTGTAGAGGCCGAGAAGCCTGAAGTTCGCGAGCGTCCGGATGTGCGTAACCCGCGCAACCCACGTGGCCCGCGCGGCGACGGTCCGAACGGCACTGGTGGTGGCGGCGGTCGTAAGGACAAAGGCAAGGACAAGGGCGGCAAGGAAAAACCTGCAGCCACTGGCCGTGGCGATCGTCCGGCGCGTGAGCACAAGCCGCGCGAAGGCACCCCGGCCCGCGAACAACAGCGTCCGGCGCCACGCGCTGCGGCGGCTGATCGTGCTCCGGATGAGTTCCTCGACGACGACGTGGATAACTTCGGTAACCGCGTTGACTACGTGCCTCAGGCCAAACCGGCCCAGGGCCGTGGTCGTCGTCCAGGTGCTCCGGCACAAGGCGCGGCAACTGGCGCAGGTGCTCCGCGCACCGGCGGCAAGCCTCAGGGTCGCCAAAGCGGCCCGCGCAGCAGCGACGGCGCCACCACCGGCACCCCGCCAGCCAAGCGCAGCGGCCCACGCAACGGCGCTCCACGTGACGGTCAAGCCCGTCGCGAAGAGTCACGCAACCGCCGCCCGGCCCGCACCGACGATCAGCCTCGTTCGGAACCGGCCGTGCAAAACCCGCGTGGCCCGGCACCGAAGATTATCCATAAAGAGTCGAAAACCGATCGGTTCCCGACTCCTGAGCAACTGGATCAACTGCCAGGTCGCCCGCGCGGCGAAAAACCAGCGCTGCTGACCCGCAACCGCTGAGTTTGAAGTAACCAAAAATGCCCCGGATCTCACGATCCGGGGCATTTTTTATGCACGCCACAAACCTGTAGGAGCGAGGCTTGCCCGCGAAAGCGGTGGATCAGTCAGCAGATATTTTGAATGTGAAGGCCCCATCGCGAGCAGGCTCACTCCCACAGGGGATATGCGGAGGTCATGGAGATATTGTCGGCAATAAAAAACGCCCCCAACCGTGAGGCCGGGGGCGTTTTTTTGTCAGGCGCGAAGGTTACTTCGCTTTGACACCTTCAAACGTGATGTACAGCTCAACCGCGTCGGAGGTTGGGCCCAGATCTTTTTGCTTGCCGAAGTCGGAGCGCTTGATGCTGGTGGTGCCTTCGAAGCCGGCACGGTAGCCGCCCCATGGATCCTTGCCTTCACCCAGGAAAGTGGCTTTGACCACAACTGGCTTGGTCACGCCCAGCAGAGTCAGGTCGCCGGCTACATCAGCAGTGTCTTTGCCAGCGGCGTTTTTGCCGGTGGATTTGACGCTGGTGGAAACGAAAGTGGCCTTGGCGAACTTGCTGACGTTCAGGAAATCAGCGCTGGCGATGTGCTTGTCGCGCTCGGCGTGGTTAGTGAACACGCTGGCGGTATTCACGTTGAACTCGATCTTGCTGTCTTCTGGCTTGGCAGCGTCGAAGCTGAACTTGCCGTCGATGTCCTTGAAAGTACCGGTGATGTAGCTGTAGCCCAAGTGGCTGATCTTGAAGTCGACGAAGGCGTGCTGGCCTTCCTTGTCGACGGTGTAGTCAGCAGCCATCACGTTAGCGGACAGCAGAGCGGAACCGATTGCCAGAGCGGCGAGAGTCTTTTTCAACATGCTTTCTATTCCTTTGGAGTTGAGGTTGAACTTCAAGCTTTGCGGCCGAGCATTCGCGTCAGCGTCGCATCACGGTCGATAAAGTGGTGCTTCAATGCTGCCAACGCATGGAGACCGGAAAAAATTACCAATATCCACGCCAGGTAAAAATGAACCACCCCAGCGGTGTCTGCCTGGTCCGGTAGTCCGGAAACCAGTGCAGGAATCTCAAACAGGCCAAACACCGGAATCCCGACACCGTCTGCGGTGGAAATCAGGTAACCGGCAATCATCACAGCGAACAGGCTGATGTACAGGAACGAATGACCGAACTTGGCGCCGATGCGCGTCATCCGGCTGTAGCTCTGCAACGTCGGCGGCGGTGGGCTGATAAAGCGCCACAGCACACGCAGCAACATGATCGCGAACAGCGTCAGGCCGATGCTTTTGTGCAGGTCCGGCGCGTCTTTGCGCCAGGTGCTGTAGTAATCCAGCCCGACCATCCACAGGCCCAACGCGAACAGCCCGAAGACCGCCAGCGCCACGCCCCAATGCAGGAACACGCTGACCCAGCCATAACGAGAAGAAGAGTTACGTAGCGGCATTGCTCAAATCCTGTGAGAACTGCGAACAAGACTAACGAGTTATCTATCGAATTAAAGCGGAAAATTTCGCTTTGAAATATCGAGAAATACGATCAAGAGTCTCCAAGTGGTGAGTTAAGGAAAGATTAAAGGCGAATTTGTGTCGGGCTGTGAGGCGAATGTCGAGAAATAGGTGTTGGTGCGGACGACGCTATCGCGAGCAGGCTCACTCCTACAGAGAACCGCGTGGCGTCAGATGCAGGAGCGAGCCTGCTCGCGAAAGCCATCTGCCAGGCAAAAAAAAGCGCGGCCCTCAGTCCGCGCTTTTATTCACCGCAACGCCTTACTGCGCTTTGGTCTCAGTCGCTGCAGCCGGTTTTGCCGCAGGCTTTTTCGCCGGTTCAGCTTTCTTCGCCGCCGGTTTGGCCGGGGCTTTTTTAGTCTCGGTTTTTGCCGCAGGTTTCTTCGCCGCAGGCTTGGCCGCTTTCTTCGCTGGCTCGGCTTTGACCGGTGCCGCAGGCTTCGGTGCTTCCACCGGCGCCGGGGCCGGGGCTACCACTGGAGCTGGCGTCGGGGCTGGCGGCGTTACTGGCTCAGGCGCCTTCACTGGTTGCGCTTTCTTCTCTTCGTCCGCAGAACCACCGAACAGATTGCCGAAGAAATTGCTGAAGACGTTGCCTTTCTTCTGCGCTGCCGCGCCCGCCGCTACTGCGGTCGCTGCCGGAACCACTTTCGCCGGTTCAAACGACTTGCCCGCCGCCAGGTCTTCAACCTGACTGGCCGCGCGCTGGCCGGTGCGCAAGGCGCCTTCCAAAGTGCCCGGGTACAAGGTGTCGGTGTGTTCGCCGGCAAACGCTACGCGCTGCAGCGGACGTTCCCACAGGCGCCAGTATTTGCTGATCTGGCCTGGGCCGAAGGCCAGGTAAGCGCCGCCCATCGACGGGTCGGTGCTGTAACGGCGGATTTCATAACCGGTGAACGAACCGCGCGCCTGTGGATAAAACGCGTGCAGGCGAATCAACACCTGATCGACCATCTGCTTGTCGCCGAAGGCCTGCATCACCCGCGCATTGTCACCGGACAGGTTGATCACAACGTTGGCGCCGCCCTTCAGCGCCGGTTCAATCCACAACATGCCGAGGCCGGCGTTGCTGTAGATCTCGCCGGACATGCGCGCCTTGCTTTCCCACACTGGAGTCTTGAACTTCAGCATGATCTGGTCGCGCCAGCCGTAGTTGGTGCCCTTGATCGCGCCGAGGTGCTGCGCGTCCAGCGCCGGGGTCATGCTGATCTTGTTGAGGGCGCGCAATGGCACCGCGACCACCACATAATCCGCCTGATAACCAACGCTGCCGACTTTGACGGTCACGCCGTCCTTGTCCTGGACAATCGCCGACACCGGTGAGCTGGTCTTGATGGTTTTCAGTTGTTTGACGAAGGCCTGAGCCAACACCGGGCTGCCGCCGAGCAGGCGCGAAGCCCGCAGGTCACGGTCGGAAACACCGCTGTAGACGCGGTTCTGCTGTGCGAAATACAGCAGCGACAGGCGCGAAGGTTCGTCGTAACGCGTACGAATCTGCTGATTGATCAACTGACGCGCCGTTGCTGGCAGCGACAGACGGTCGAGCCAATTGGACACGTTGATCTGATCCAGCGCATGCAGCGTGTTGTTGGCGGCCGGGTTTTGCGGGTCTTCGATCGAACGCGCCAGATCATCGACGGTTTTTTCGTAGCGCTTCAGCGCTTCGGCAGTCACCGGGTCCTTGGTGGCCAGATCGGCGGCGGTGAAATAAACACCATCAACCAGGTAGCCGGGTGTGCGCACGAATTCGGGCGCTGGCGTGGTGCTCAGCTTGAACGCCGAAACGTATTTGTTCAGCACCGGTTGGGCCTTGTCGTTGCCGATCCACTCACTGGTGGCCATGCCGGAGCGACCGCCCAGGCTTGGTTTGGCTTCCAGCAGCGTGACCTGCCAGCCTTTGTTTTGCAGTTCGTACGCCGCCGTGAGGCCCGAAAGCCCGCCGCCGATCACGATCGCTGTTTTATCCTTGGCCAGCGCCGAAACGCTGAACAGCCCCAACATCACCAGCGCACAGGCGCGCAGCCAACCAGCAGACATTCAGCGAACTCCGGAAATAAGCGTAGGAAAAATCAGTTTTGCGAGTCAGACGACTCAAAGAATCGCGAAGAATACGTCAGCCATCAAAACGCCGCCAGCGACGTCTATCGCCCCACACAAAGTAGCTCAATCGACACAATGGGTTGCTCGGGCGGGGTTGTTCCGGCGCGATGCATTGCATAGGCTTGCGCGATTGTATGTCCGCGCCTGTCGCGGAGCGCCTCGAGGAGACTGTAAATGGGCCTGAATAATCAGTGGATGCAACGGGATCTGGCCGTTTTATGGCACCCGTGCACCCAGATGAAAGACCACGAACAGCTGCCGCTGATCCCGATCAAGCGCGGTGAAGGCATCTGGCTGGAGGACTTCGAAGGCAAACGCTACCTCGACGCCGTCAGTTCCTGGTGGGTCAACGTGTTCGGCCACGCCAACCCGCGCATCAACCAGCGCATCAAGGACCAGGTCGATCAACTGGAACACGTGATCCTCGCCGGTTTCAGCCATCAGCCGGTCATCGAGCTGTCCGAGCGTCTGGTGAAGATGACCCCGGAAGGCCTGACCCGGTGCTTCTACGCCGATAACGGTTCGTCGTGCATCGAAGTCGCGCTGAAAATGAGCTTTCACTATTGGCTCAATCGCGGCCAGCCGAACAAAAAGCGCTTCGTCACCCTGACCAACGGCTACCACGGCGAGACCATGGCGGCGATGGCGGTCGGCGACGTGCCGTTGTTCACCGAAACCTACAAAGCGCTGCTGATTGACACCATCAAAGTGCCGAGCCCGGATTGCTACTTGCGCCCGGAAGGCATGAGCTGGGAAGAACACTCGCGCAACCTGTTCGTCGCCATGGAACAGACCTTGGCCGAGAATCACGACACGGTGGCCGCGGTCATTCTCGAGCCGTTGATTCAGGGCGCGGGCGGCATGCGCATGTATCACCCGGTGTACCTGAAGTTGCTGCGCGAGGCGTGCGACCGTTATGGCGTGCACCTTATCCACGATGAAATCGCCGTCGGTTTTGGCCGCACCGGGACCATGTTTGCCTGCGAGCAGGCCGGTATCCGTCCGGACTTCCTGTGCTTGTCGAAAGCGTTGACCGGCGGTTATCTGCCGTTGGCGGCGGTGTTGACCACCGACGACGTCTACAGCGCGTTTTACGACGATTACCCGACCCTGCGCGCCTTCCTGCATTCCCACAGCTACACTGGCAACCCGCTGGCGTGCGCCGCCGCGTTGGCGACGCTGGATATTTTCGAAGAAGACAACGTCATCGAGAACAACAAGGTCCTGGCCCAGCGCATGGCGACGTCCACCGCGCATCTGGTCGATCATCCGAACGTCGCCGAAGTGCGGCAGACCGGCATGGTTCTGGCCATCGAGATGGTCAAGGACAAGGCGACCAAGCAAGCCTATCCGTGGCAGGAACGGCGCGGTTTGAAGGTGTTCAAGCATGCGCTGGAGCGCGGTGCCTTGTTGCGGCCGCTGGGCAGCGTGGTGTATTTCCTGCCGCCGTACGTGATTACCCCGGAGCAGATCGACTTCCTCGCCGAAGTGGCCAGCGAAGGCATCGACATCGCCACGCGCGACAGCGTCAGCGTGTCAGTGCCGAAAGAATTTCACCCGGACTTCCGTGATCCGGGCTGACAGTCACCGCAAAACCCTGTGGCGAGGGGGCTTGCCCCCGTTGGAGGCCGAAGGACTCCCATCCCCACTCAACGCGGTACATCAGTTACACCGTGCTGAATGGATTGCGATTGCTTCGCAGCCGAACGGGGGCAAGCCCCCTCGCCACAAATCGTCAGCCGCCACAAAAGCGATTCCGAGCCAATTTTTCAGAGAACCCAGATGAGACTCTCCCGCTTCTTTATCGACGCCCCCCTGAGTACCGGCGAGCACGAGTTGCCCGAGGCGCAGGCCCATTACATCAGCCGGGTGCTGCGCATGGCCGAGGGGGATGCGGTGCAATTGTTTGACGGCTCGGGCCATGAGTTTCGCGGCTCGCTGGTGGACGTCGGGAAGAAACGCGTGGTGGTGCGGATCGATGAGAGCTTTCGCGGCCAGATCGAATCGCCGCTGCAGATCCACCTCGGCCAAGGCCTGTCCCGTGGCGAGCGGATGGACTGGGCAATCCAGAAAGCCACCGAGCTGGGCGTGACTGAAATCACCCCGATTTTCACTGACCGCTGCGAAGTCCGCCTCAAGGACGAACGCGCCGACAAACGTCGGTTGCACTGGCGCCAAGTGGCGATCAGCGCGTGCGAACAGTGCGGACGCTCAACAGTGCCGGTGATTCATCCGCCGCTGTTGTTGGCGGATTGGTTGAAGCAGACCGACGCCGAATTGAAGCTGGTGCTGCACCCGGTCGCGGAACCGCTGGTGAGCCATGCCAAACCTGCAACGTTGGCGTTTCTGATCGGGCCTGAAGGCGGGTTGTCGGATGCGGAAGTGGATCAGGCTAAAAGTGCCGGTTTCCACGCCGCCCGCCTCGGCCCGCGAGTGCTGCGCACCGAGACCGCGCCGGTGGTGGCGTTGGCGGTTGCCCAGCAATTGTGGGGGGATTTCTAAACCGCTATCGCGAGCAAGCTTTGCTCCCACAGGGTCAGGGTTGCCACCGAGCTTTCGACGGCCACCGACCTGTGGGAGCAAGGCTTGCCCGCGATGGGCTTACCTTGACCTACAGGACATAAAACAATATCGCCACAAAGTGCAGCACACTCCCGGCGATCACAAATAGATGCCAGATCCCATGCGCATGCCGCAACCGGTGATCCAGCGCGAAAAAGATAATCCCCACCGTATATAAAACCCCGCCCGACGCCAGCCACGCGAAGCCCGTAGCGCCCAGCGCCGCGAGCAAAGGCTTGACCGCCACCAAGACAATCCAGCCCATCACCGCGTAAATCACAATCGACAAAATCCGCGCCTCCGAACGCGGTTTGATCTCCTGCAAAATCCCGATCAGCGCCAACCCCCAGACAATCCCGAACAACGTCCAGCCCCACGGCCCGCGCAACGTCACCAGGCAAAACGGCGTGTAGCTGCCGGCGATCAGCAGGTAGATCGAAAAGTGATCAACCTTCTGCATGATCTCTTTCTTGCGCCCGCGCACGCTGTGGTAAACGGTCGAGGCGCTGTAGAGCACCATCAAGGTAAATCCGTAAATCGCCACGCTGACAATCTTCCACGGACTGCCGTCCATGCTTGCAATCACCAGCATCCACACCGCGCCAATCCCTGCCGCGACGGCCCCGACCAAGTGCGTCCAGGCGTTCAATCTTTCCCCGTGATACATCTGTTACTCACCTCAAAATTCGCTACAACATGGCGCAAGGCTCAGCCCTTGAGACTAAAAGCGCAATGTTTCAAGACACATATCCCCTTGCAACTTGCATCGTGCACAATCGAACCATTCGAACCAGAGTCCGGCCCATGCTGATCGACGAAGAGTTGACCCTGAAAAAACTCGAGGTGTTCCTCGCCTTCATGCGCACCGGCAACCTGGCCCGTGCCGCCGCCGAATTGCAGACCAGCAACGTCAGCGTGCACCGCGCGATTCATTCCCTCGAAAGCGCCCTGCGCTGCCCGTTGTTCAAGCACGAAGGACGCAACCTGACGCCGCTGGAAAGCGCTTACGTGCTGGAAGAACGCGCGCAAAAGCTGATTCAGGACGTCGTCGAAAGTGTGCGCCTGACCCGCGAAGCGGCCGGGTTCTCGGCGGAACGTTTCAAGCTTGGCTCGCTGTATTCGCTGACGGTGAAGACCGTGCCGCAGCTGATCATGGGCCTGAAGATCCGCCGCAGCGAACTGAATATCGACCTGATCCTCGGCTCCAATATCGACCTGTTGTACAAGCTGAAAAACATGGAAGTCGACGCGATTCTGGTGTCGCTGGACGACAGCATCCACGACGCCGACTGCGAGCATATTGCGCTGTTCTCCGACGACATCTTCCTCGCTACGCCGGCAGACTCGAAGTTCGCCCAGCGCGCCGAAGTCGACCTCGCGGAAGTGCGCGACGAGACATTCATTACGCTGACGCAAGGCTTCGCCACGCATCAGGACGGGATTCGGGTGTTCAAGCAGGCGGGGTTCGAGCCAAAAGTGGCGATGCAGGTCAACGACATCTTCACCCTGCTGAGCATGGTCAGCTCGGGCGTCGGTTATGCGCTGCTGCCGGGGCGGATTGCGGCGGTGTACGAAAACCGGGTGAAGCTGATTCCGCTGCAGGAAAAGTACCGATTGCAGCAGCACATTGGCGTGGTGTTTCTGAAAGCCAAGGAGCGTGATCCGAATTTATTAGCGCTGCTGGCGGAGTGTCGGATGTACGCCAATCGGAATGTGGTGGTATGACTGAGAACCACCCCTCACCCCAGCCCTCTCCCCAGAGGGGAGAGGGGGAAAGGGAGCCGATACGGGGCTTTTCAAACCTGAGTTCAACTTTTAATCGCAATGGATCTGCTTTTCAAAACCTGAGTTCGGCGCGATATTTCAGGTCGATGTAGCTCGAAAGAACAACTCGGTCAGTCCCCTCGCCCCCCTGGGGAGA